>JAQCJA010000250.1 GCA_027593305.1 bacterium | reverse complement strand
ATCGTCGGCAGCCACTGACAATGCTACAGGCTCGGTGATCTGCGGTACGCGACTGCGGCCACACTGCTTGGCGGCGGCCCGCGCCAGGCGCAACCAGCGGTCCGCGCGCCGCCCGCCCGCCTCCGGGCGCAGCACGCCCCGCTCCGTCAACAGCGGTACGATGACGGCAACGCCTACTTCCGTGCCTTTCTCGATCACGAGATCGAAACGTGATCCCTTTGGCACCGCCGCCGCAAGGTGCAGACGTACCGGGCTTTCACCCCACTCGGATCTGTGCTCGATGATCTCCCCTTGCACTCGCTTCGGTGCCATCGACAGAATCCGCACCAGATAGCCGCTGCCCTCGCCATCGATGACATCGATGACATCCCCTTCCTGACATCGCCGAACGCGAACGTGATGGGCCTCGTCATCGACCAGGACCATTCGATCGCCGTCCACATCCGCCGGCTCAACAAAGAACGCCGGCACCTCAGGAATGGGCCCGCGAAGAGCAGCTGAACCAGTTGTTCTTCGACCAGGTCTTGGCGACGCTCAATCCTGCGTCGGCGAGCCACTCCGTGAAGCGCTCGCCCTCAGACTCCAGCAATCCCGAGAACAACGCCACTCCGTCGGGCCGCAGCGCTGCGGCAATGGCCGGCAGCAAGGGCCGCAACAGGTGGCTTTCGATGTTGGCGACAATGACATCGAACCATTCGCCGTGGACACAGTCGATGCCCCCCGTGAACAGCCGGGTCCGCGCCGTTTCTGCGCCAAGGTTGGCCCGGAAGTTGGTCTTCGCATTATCGACGACGACGGGATCAATGTCCACGGCAGTCACGTGTTGTGCGCCGAGCCGCACGAGGGCGATGCTGAGCACGCCGGAACCTGTGCCAATGTCGAGACAGCGACGGCCGCAGCAATCCGAGTACTCAATCGCCTGCAGCGCCAACTGGGTGGATTCATGTCCACCCGTGCCAAAAGCCATCGCCGGATCGATGGCGATTGCCATCTGTCCCGCTGCGACCGTGACCGGCAGCCAGGGCGGGTGCACAACGATGCTCTCCGTCGCCCACACGGGGCGATAGAATTCCTTCCAGGCCTCATTCCAGTCGCGCTCGAGCTCTACGTCGCCGCGTAATACCCGGGCGCCATCAGGCCACAGGCCTGCCGCCGAAAGACCCTTGATGAGCGCGGCGTTGAGGGTCTGCAACTCTCCGGCGGGCGCCTCGAAGTAGACATTGAGCCGCACCTGAGCACCAGAGTCCTCGGTATGTACGCCACAACTGCCGTGGTCAAAACATTCGGCGGCGATGTCATCGGCCAGATTTCTGGGCACCAGCAGGACCGTTACGGGCCAGGTCCTCGATCGGGCCGCTACTGGCTCTGCCCCCTCATCGGGGTAGGATGGGTCAGAAGGTTCGATAGGAATTCGACTTGCAGCGAAGCGGGCGGTTGTATGCCGACGGGTGCCTCCCAACGACTGCGCCGAAGATAGCCAGACGTCGTCGACTGCGGCAAGCGTCAGGCGAGGCGAGCCGCAACACGGGCCAGAGCGTTGTACAGAGACTCTGGTGGGGGCGGGCATCCGGGGATGTAGGCGTCAACCGGAACGACGAGGTCAGCACCTCCCGGGACTTCCTCCCCGACCCAGGCACCCCCGGTGCAGGCGCAGGTGCCGAAGGCGATCACTGCCTTGGGGGCGTACATGCTGTTGTACAACCGACGCAGGTCAGGAGCCAGCGCGCGCGTGACTCGCCCGGCAACAATGAGAATGTCAGCCAGAGCCGCATCGTGGACGAGCACGGCACCGAGGCGACCGAGGTCATGGGCGGGACCAAATGCTGTCGTCAGATCCGCGGCACAGCAGGTTGTGCCGAATGGCAGAATCCACAGAGAGTGACGCCGAGCCCAGCCGCGCATGGCGCCGGAACCAGTTCAGCCCGCCAAGGCGGCAAGGATACCGGCGGCGATAGCTGAGAAGGCCTGCCCGCGAGCCGAGTCGGGCTCTGCAAGCATGGTGGGTGTTCCCCTGTCGCCGCCCTCGCGAACTGTCGCATCGAGGGGGATCTCGCCGAGAAAGTCGACGCCGAGACGTGCTGCCATGCGCCGGCCGCCACCGTGGCCAAAGATCTCGTGGCGCTTGTCACAATGGGGGCAGAGATAGTAGCTCATGTTTTCCACGAGGCCTATGATGTCGACGTCGACCTTATCGAACATCGCCATGCCACGCTCCACGTCCTGCAGCGCAACGTCCTGCGGCGTCGTCACAACAACCGCCCCACTGAGCGCCACCGCCTGACTGAGCGTCAGCGGAATGTCTCCTGTGCCCGGGGGCAGATCGAGGATGAGGATATCGAGCACACCCCAATCGACCTGCTGCAGGAACTGCTGCACCGCTTGCGCCAGCAGCGGTCCCCGCCACACCACGGGAGCATCCTGACCGGCAAGGAACCCCATCGACATGAGTGCCAGTCCATGGGCCCGCAGCGGCTGGATGCGATCGCCGTCACGAATTTCGGGTTGTTCACGGATGCCAGTGAGTACAGGGAGACTCGGTCCGTAAATATCGGCATCCAGCAGGCCCACGCGGGCGCCGTCTCGGGCAAAGGACAGGGCCAGATTCACCGCCACAGTCGATTTTCCCACGCCCCCCTTGGCCGATGACACAGCCACCACATTGGCAACGCCCGGCAAGGTCGTTGAACCCTCTGGAATCGTCCGTGGAAATGCCATGTCGCGGCGCTATCTCAGTGCTTCCAGCATGCGGTCGAGAAAGCTCTTGCCTTCTTTCTTCGCCCGCTTCTGCTGGAGTTCATCGAGTTGCTCAAACAAGGCCCGCTCTTCGGCACTGAGGTTGGTCGGCGTCCAGACCATGATCTCCACCAGTTCATCACCGTGTCCACGTCCGTCCACATCAGGCACCCCTTTGCCCCGCAGGCGGAAGACCCGGCCGGATTGTGTTCCCTCAGGGACTTTCATGCGTACCGCCCCATGCAACGTCGACACTTCGATATCGTCACCGAGGGCAGCCTGGCTGATGGTGATCGGCATGCGCAGCAGGATGTCGTTGCCCTGACGCGTGAACTGATCGTGCTCCTTCTCTTCGATGAAGGCCAGACAGTCACCTGTGGGACCACCACGTGGGCCAACGTCACCCTGGCCACGCAGGGGGATGTAGTTCCCTGTGCTGACGCCTGCCGGGATGCGCACGGTGATGGTCGCAGACTCGCGGACGCGGCCTTCGCCGGAACATTCGTGACAGGGGTCGGTGATCGTCTTGCCTTCACCAGAGCATGTGGGACAGGCGGTGACGGTCACCGATTGGCCAAAGAAGGATCGTGACACCTGTTGCACCTGCCCCATGCCATTACAGGTGCCACAGGTCTTGGTGTCGGCACCTGGTGCAGCGCCCGCGCCATCACACACCTTGCAGCGCTGTTGCCGGGAGAGGTTGATCTTTCTCTCGACACCGAGAGCAACTTCCTCGAGGCTCAGTTCGAGAGTAATACGCAGATCGCGACCCTTGGGTGGTCCCGAAGGACCGCGGGCCCGTCGGCGTCCGCCGCCAAACATGCCGCCAAGAACGTCACCGAAGATGTCCTGGAAATCCGTGGCGTGAGAGAAGTCCGACCACTCAAACCCTCCCTGGCCGAAGTTGCTCTGGACGCCAGCGTGACCGAAGCGATCGTATTTGGCCCGCTTGTCGGCGTCGCTGAGGACCTCGTACGCCTCGGAGGCCTCTTTGAACTTCGATTCGGCCTCATCGTTGTTCGGGTTTCGATCCGGGTGATACTTCAGCGCCAGCTTGCGGTAGGAACTCTTGATGGCTGCTTCGTCCGCGTCCTTCGGCAGGCCCAGGACCTCGTAGTAGTCACGCTTGTCCATCTATGACTGCGCCCTCGCCGCTGCGCACGGAGGGAAATGGCAGAACTGGGCAGGCAGGCTGCGAGAGGATCCGGGATACACGAGGGACAAAATCCCTACTTCTCCTTCTTGCCCTCGTCTTCGACGACTTCGAAGTCGGCGTCTATTGCGCCGCTGTCATCCTCTGCTGAGGTATCGGCATGGGCGCCATGTCCGGGTTGTTCGCCAGCGGTCTGGGCATCGGCGTAGACCGCCTCAGCCAGTTTGTGCGAAGCCGTCTGCAGTTTGGTCACGGCCGCCTCGATGGCGGCGGCATCCTCACCCTCCAGGGCCTTCTTCGCCTCTTCCAGGGCGGCGGTCACCGGCGCACGATCCTTGTCCGACAGCTTGTCGCCATGCTCGGCCAGCGACTTTTCCGTGGCGTAGACCAGCTGGTCGGCCTCGTTGCGCTTGTCGACGGCGGCGCGACGCTGCTTGTCGGCCTCGGCATTGGCTTCGGCGTCCTTCTGCATCTGCTCGATCTCGGCCGCCGACAGACCACTGGACGCCTCGATGCGGATCGACTGCTCCTTGTTGGTACCCTTGTCCTTGGCCGACACATTCAGGATGCCGTTGGCATCGATGTCGAAAGCGACCTCGATCTGCGGCATACCGCGGGGCGCCGTCGGGATGCCGTCCAGATGGAAGCGACCCAGCGTGCGGTTGTCATTGGCAAACTCACGGTCCCCCTGCAACACGTGCACCTCGACGCTCGGCTGATTGTCGGCGGCGGTCGAGAAAATCTGGCTCTTCTTCGTCGGGATCGTCGTGTTGCGCTCGATCAGCTTCGTCATCACCCCGCCCATCGTCTCAATGCCAAACGACAGCGGCGTCACATCCAGCAGCAGCACGTCATCCACGTCTCCAGACAGCACACCCGCCTGGATCGCCGCACCCAGAGCCACCACCTCGTCCGGGTTGACGCCACGATGCGGCTCGCGGCCAAACAACGCCTGCACCGCCTCCTGCACCTTCGGCATGCGCGTCGAGCCGCCCACCAGGATCACTTCGTCGATCTGTGACGTCGACAGACCCGCATCCTTCAGCGCCTGCTGGCAGGGACCCTTGGTGCGCTCGATCAGATCGGCCACCAGTTGCTCGAACTTCGACCGGCTCAACGTCATCTGCACGTGTTTGGGACCCGTCTGGTCCGCCGTCACGAAGGGCAGGTTGATCTCCGTGCTGCCGGAGCCCGACAACTCACACTTGGCCTTCTCGGCCGCTTCCTTCAGCCGCTGCAACGCCATCGCATCCTTGCGCAGGTCGATGCCTTCGGCCTTGAGGAAGGCACCGGCAATCCAGTCGATCACCCGCTGGTCGAAATCGTCTCCCCCAAGATGGGTGTCACCATTGGTCGACTTGACCTCGAAAACACCGTCACCCAACTCCAGAATCGAGATGTCAAACGTGCCACCCCCAAGATCGTACACGGCGATCTTTTCCGTCGAATTCTTCTTGTCCAGACCATAGGCCAGCGCCGCCGCCGTCGGCTCATTGACGATGCGCAGCACCTCCAGACCGGCGATCTGACCGGCATCCTTCGTCGCCTGACGTTGCGCATCGTTGAAATACGCCGGTACCGTGATCACCGCCTGCGTCACCGCCTCGCCCAGGTAATCCTCCGCCGTCTGCTTCATCTTCTGCAGCACCATCGCCGAAATCTCTGGTGGCGTATACTGCTTGCCATCGATCTCCACTACCGCCAGATCCCGGCCCCCGGACTTCACCGTATACGGCACCTCCCGCAACTCCTGACCCACCTCGTCGAAACGACGACCCATGAAACGCTTGATGCTGAATACCGTGTTCGTCGGATTCGTCACCGCCTGACGCTTCGCCGTCTGACCCACCAGACGCTCCCCATCCCTGGCAAAACCCACCACCGACGGCGTTGTCCGACTGCCCTCCGAATTGCTGATCACCTCCGGCTCATTGCCCTCCATCACCGCCACACACGAATTCGTCGTGCCCAAGTCTATGCCGATTACCTTGCCCATTGCTGACTTACCTACGCCTTTCCATCATTTTGTCGGTCGCCAGGGCCCTGCGGGTTTGTGTCGTCTTTCGCCTTTGCCGCACTGACGATGACACGCGCAGGACGAAGGACTCGATCATTGAGCATGTAGCCCTTTTCCATCTCCTGAATCACGGTACCAGGAGGGTACTCCTCACTCGGCACCTGGACAATCGCCTCGTGCAGATTCGGGTCGAAGGGCTTGCCTTCGGTATCGATCTCGACGAGGCCGTAACCGGAAAGGATCTCGTTGAACTGTTTGAAGATGATCTGGATGCCCTCCCGGAAAGCGACGATTTCGTCGGCGTCCTGCCCGAGGGCGCGGCGGAAGTTGTCGAGCATGGGGCCGATCTGCAGCAGCACATCGCGCAGCGTATCGTCCCTCGTCTCGGTGCGCATCTTCACCGTACGCTTACGGAAATTGCTGAGCTCAGCCGCTGCCCGCAGGTAGCGGTCGTGATTCTCTTCCGCCTCGCGGCGGGCCTGCTCCAGTTCACTGAGCGCCGGAGCGGCACCAGCCCCCTCAGTTGCAGCACCCTCAGTTGCAGAACCCTCCATCGAGGCCACCGTCTCGGCGGCGGCATCCACACCGTCTGCTACATCGTCTGCCACATCGTTTGCCACATCGTTTGGGGCATTTTCGGTCTTGCTGCTGTTGTCACCACTCATAACTTGTCACATGCCCAGCTTTGTTTGTGCCACCGATGAAATCGGCAGCATGTTGCGTTTCGGGTAGTTGAGATCCGCTGCAACGTAGTTCAGGCGACGAGCTCCGAGGCGCGGGAAGCTGCGTAGTTCACCAGAGCTACAAGGCGATCATATGGCATCCGCGTGGGACCCATAACGCCAACCACACCAATCGCACCACGAACCTGGTAACTGGCCGTCACCAGACTGCAGAGGTGCAACTCGTGCAGCTCATTTTCGTCGCCGATCGTGACGACCACGCCCTCCCGATCAGAGAGTAAGCCCGCCAGAATCTCTCGGTGCTCCACCAGATCGAACAGATCGGCAACGTCGGAGGCGTCGCGAAACTCGGGTTGCACA
>JAQCJA010000249.1 GCA_027593305.1 bacterium | reverse complement strand
TCGGCCCATGGGCTGGCTGCGCGGCGAGCTGGAAGAACTGGCAGATCGCGTGCTGCTGGATGCCCTGGCGTACGACGCGGCGATCCGCGATCAGCCGCTGCGGCTGGCGCTGGCGACCACGCTGGAGGAATTCCCGGACTTCCATTCGGGATTCAAGCTGTTCTCGCGTCAGATCATGGAGGCTGTGTTTCTGCAGACGCCGGATTTCTGCGGCGTTGACGAGACGGCCTACTACCGTCACGGCTGTGAGGCGGTCATGACGGTCGAGGCGCATCTGGCCGGCGCGGATCTGGTGCTGGTGAACCGCACGACGTTGAATGAGCAACCGGTATCAACCTTCGGGCGCCTGGACCGCGAGCGCCTCGTGGCTGACAAGATCGTCTGGCCCTGCCGGCGATTGAAGGTGCCACCCCAATTTCTCGATCAGTGGTTGTGCAACCACATGCCGCGATTGCTGCTGCCGACACTGGTTCCCGAGGGCAAGCGTGAGCTGGTTGCCATCCGCCAATTGATCGCCGCCGAGTACGATCTGTCACCGATTGCGCCGGACGATCTGACAATGGGCCCGTTGTTCCTCTAGCCCGCGGTCCTGCCGGCCGGCGACCGTGCTATATTCACTGCCGAAAAGTGTCAGCCACCACCTACAGCTCTTCAGGAGTGCCGTCATGGGATTGGAGGAGTTCGGCCTGATTGGTGAAAGCCCCCCCATGCAGGAAATGGAGCGGGTGCTGCGCCGAGTGGGCCCAACCGATGCCACCGTGCTGATCCATGGTGAAAGCGGCACGGGCAAGGAACTGGTCGCCGGCGCCATCCACAAGCTCGGTCGCGGCACCGGGCGGCCCTTCGTCAACGTCGACTGCACCAACATTCCGGAGAACCTGCTGGAGTCGGAACTGTTCGGCCACGAAGCCGGAGCTTTCACCGATGCCCGAACGCGCAAGCAGGGCCTGGTCGAAGGTGCCCATGGCGGCACCCTGTTCCTCGATGAGATCGCCCTGCTGCCCCTGCCTCTGCAGTCCAAGCTGCTGCACGTGCTCGAAACACAGCGTTTTCGCCGCCTGGGAGGAACGCAGGAAATCTCCATCAAGGTGCGGTTCCTGGCGGCGACCAATGAGAATCTGGCCGACGCCGTGGACAGCGGTCGCTTCCGTGAGGATCTCTATCACCGCCTTGCCGTCGTGCGCATCGAGGTGCCACCCCTGCGTGACCGAGGCGGCGATGTGCGCCAGATCGCCTCGCGGGTGGTCGCCGAGTATGCCGAGCGACATCAGACGGGAAGCAGAAGGCTTGGTGCCAGCACCTCCCTGCTCATCATCGAGGCCTATCACTGGCCGGGCAACGTACGGGAACTGCGCAATGTGCTGGAGCGAGCCGTGCTGATGAGTGACCGCGAGGTGATCCGGGCCGATGATCTCGATATCGATCGGCGCACCTACGGCTCCCGAGCGGACCTCACCTTCAAGGTGGACGATGGCGGGACCCTGCGGGTGGAGCTCCCGGAAGCCGGCATCGATCTGGTGGCGCTGGAAAAAACACTGATTCAGGCCGCTCTGGCGCGCAGCGGTGGCAACGTTACGCGCGCGGCGAAGTTGCTGCATCTGACCCGCGACACGCTCCGCTATCGAATTGAGAAACACAAGATGTGACGGAATTTCGATAATGATCTGGCGCCGCGCCTGACCGGATCTGCCAGCGGACCACAGATCTCCACCCCTGGGCTGACAGCACCGTCTCGGCGCCTACCTTAGACGGCAGTAGCCACCAGCCACTGGTCCCGCGCAAGGCAACGCCCAATTTCTGCACGCATCCGCAATCTCGGCATTCTCGCCCACGTCGATGCCGGCAAGACGACCCTCACCGAAAGCCTGCTGTTTCACAGTGGTGCCACGCGGTCCGTGGGTTATGTCGACAAGGGCACCAGTGTGTCCGATACACTCGAAGTGGAGCGACGCCGGGGCATCTCGGTGCGGGCGTCGAGCCTGTGCTTCGATTGGCAGGATGTCCGTTTCCATCTGATCGACACACCGGGGCACGTCGATTTCTCGGCTGAGGTCGAGCGCTCCCTGCGCGTGCTTGATGGAGCGGTGCTCGTCGTCTCCGCCGTCGAGGGCATCCAGACGCAGACCGAGACCATCTGGAAGGCCCTCGAGGCCCGTCGCCTGCCCGTGCTCATCTTCGTCAACAAGATCGATCGCCTCGGCGCCGACGCCGCTGCCGTCGTGGCGCAGATGCAGACAGATTTCTCTGCGGACATCGTCTGTCTGAACCGTGCCACAGGTGAGGGGGATACGGCAACCGCTACAGATCCTGAGCCGGCCGAGCAGGCGGCCCTGCTCGAGGCCGTTGCCGCCACCGACGAGGCACTGCTGGATGCCTGGCTCGCGGCGGACGGCGCTCTTTCTGCCGACCAGTGGCAACCGGTGCTGGCCCGGGCCGTCGCCACACGCCGGTTGTTTCCGGTGGTTTGCGGCACGGCGAAGAATGGCTCCGGCATCGATGCCGTGCTCGACGCCATGGTGCACTATCTGCCGGATGCCCCTGCCGCCATCGATGCGCCGATGTCGGCGGTCGTCTTTCGCCTCGATCATGACGCCAAACTGGGACGCGTCGCTGGTGTCCGTCTGTTCGCCGGGCGGCTACGTAGGCGGGATCGAGTCGACAATGCCACGGCAGGTCGCCAGGAACTGATCACCCAGATCAAGCGAGTGAACCTGGGCCGCTACGAGGATGTTGCGGAATTGCTGGCTGGCGACATCGGTTTTCTCTGCGGCATGCCCGAGGTCAAAATCGGTGACATCCTCGGGGATGCGGCGCCGGTGCCCGGGGGGCACACGCTGACGGCGCCGCTGCTGTCGGTGCAGGTCTCCCCGCAGCAGGCACAGGATTTTGCGCCTCTGGCAGCGGCGCTGCAGCAGCTGTCGAGTGAGGATCCGCATCTCGACTTCCGCTGGTTCGGCGCCGAACGCGAGTTACATGTACGCATCATGGGCGTCGTGCAGACCGAGATTCTCACCGAAATCCTGCAGACCCGTTTTGGCCTTGCTGTACAGGTCGGCCCACCGACGGTGATCTATCAGGAGACCCCCCTCAGCAGCGGTGAGGGCGCCGAGAGCTACACCATGCCCAAGCCCTGCTGGGCCATTGTCCGCTTCCACATCGAACCGGCGCCGCCCGGCAGTGGTGTCAGTTATCGCTCACAGGTCGACAAGAGTGACATTGCCCCGAAGTACCAGAACGAGATCGCCGAGCGCATCGAACATGCCCTCAGTCAGGGGCCCAAGGGGTGGCAGACGACAGATCTGTCCATCACCCTCGTGGAGGGCAACCATCACCTGCTGCACAGTCGGCCCGGTGATTTCAAGCTGGCAACGGACATGGCGATCCTCAAAGCCCTGACGGCGACGGAAACGAAGCTGCTGGAGCCCATGCTCACTTTTCGCATCGCGGCGCCGGAGGCGTTTCTGGGCAAGGTCACCGGTGATGTGGTCAATATGCGCGGCGCCTTCGAGCCGGCGCTTGTGGACCAGGGCCAGTTCGTTCTGCGCGGCCGGCTGCCTCTGGCAACCTCCATGGAGTACGCCATCCGCCTCAGTTCGATCAGCGGCGGCCGTGGCACTCTGTCCACCTGGTTCGATGGCTACCAGGATTGTCCACCCGGACTCGGCCAGACGCGGGCCTACAAGGGCATTTCACCGCTGGACCGGGCCAAGTACATCCTCTGGTGGCGTGGCGCCCTTACCGACTCAATCCGGGGATGAGCGGCCTTACAGGACGGCATAGACTCCGCCCAGACAACAGGCTGCACCGACAAGGGCGCGGAGCGTGATCTTCTCGCGCAGAAACAGCACGGCCAGAGCGACACCAAACACGGGTGACGCACTGGTGAGTGTCACCGCCTTGGCCGGCCCGATCTTCTGCAGAGCAGTGAGAAACATATAGGCGCCCAGGCCCATGCCAGACAATCCGGAGCCGACGAGCAGCACCCACGCACGTGGCGACAACACGCGCAGCGGGTGACCGGACGGGCGCAACATGAACACGTACAGCAACAAGGCGACGATGGGCATGCGCACGGCGTTGGCCTGCACCATCGTCAGGTGGGTCAGTGCCGGTTTCAGCAGCGTCACCGCCAGGCCCCAGAGCAGGGAAGCGGCCAGGGCAAAAAACACGCCGCGCAACAACCGCGCTGGCGGCCTGTCGCCAGCGGGAATCTGTGCGCGACCCCAGGCCATCAGCACAACGCCGACGCCGACCAGCAGGCAGCCGGCCAACAGGCCCGGGTGCAGCGGCGTGCCAAGCAACAAGCGCTCAAAGAGCAACGTGGACAGGGGGAAGGTCCCCGATAAGGGCATGGCGCGGGCGACGCCGATCTCATGCAGTGCCACCAGATACAATGTGTCGCCAATGACGAGGCCGCAGGACAGGGACAGCAGCAGCAGGCCCCATTCCGTCCATGGCACAGCGGCCAGGCTCGACAGGGGGGCGCTGAACGGCAGCCACAGTAGAAAGGCCAGGCCCGCCGCACCACAACGCACGGCGTTGATCGTCGCCGGGGCGACCTCGTCCGTCAGGGTGCGCAGAATGAGGGCATTCACCGCCCAGATCACGGCGCAGCCGAGGGCGAGCAACTCCGCTGTCGACACAGTCACGGAAAATGCCGAAATTCAGCGCAGCCCATCCATCCACCCATCGGCCCAGGCAAGACCGTGACGACACCCAAAATCATCGCCTATCTCAGCCCCACGTGTCCCTGGACGCGCGGCGTTGTGCACTTTTTGCAGTCGAACAAATACGAATTCGATTACCGCGACGTGAGCCGTGATGCCGACGCCTTCAAGGAGATGGTCACCAAGAGCGGCCAGTACTCCTCCCCGTGCGTTGAGATCGACGGCCACATGCTGGCCGATGTTGGTGGCGACGAAGTCGAGGCCTGGATGCGGCAGCAGGGCCACATCCGGTAGCCTCTTGCGGGCGGCGATTACCTGCGCCCGTGGTGCGACTCCACCGGCGCGTGGTAGCCGACGTTGAGGTGTGGCGTTTTCAGTTTCTTGTGGCCACCGTGTCTGGAGCGCAGGCAACTTTCGAGAATGCCATTGACGATCATCGTGCGCTCTGCAGGGAAGGGCGCCACACCGGTTGTCAGCATCTCATCAATCTTGGCCACCAGGCAAGCGGAATAGGTGACGTTCGGTGTCGGTGTCAGGAAGAACTGACAGGACACCGGGTCCGCCGTCCCCTTCAGTTTTGCCGCAAAACAGAAGTCGGCAACGGCACCATTGATCATCAGCAACGTCGCTTTCAGCCCGTCACGGAATTCGATCAAGTAGGCCGCCGGCTGCGCCACCAGTTTCATCAGTTCCCCCGAACCCAGAAGATCCTGGGTGCGGCCATCCTCTTTGGTCAGGCCCTGGGGTGAGTCGGAACGGGACAGGGCCCCTTCCAGCAGGCGCATCGACCAGCGGCCGTCCTCCCCCGCTTTCCAGACACTCTTGCCTTCGAGCAACTGCACCGAGGCGACGCCTGTTTCGCCGCCACGCCGGCGTTCGATCATACACTGCATCGCTTCCAGCGCATGATAGTCCATGGCATCCGAGCCACCGACGCCGATCATGAGGGCCTCTTCGATGACACAGTCGTAGGGCAGTTCCAGATCCGGCAAGCGCCAGGTGACGGGCAAGGATGAGCCTGCCAGGATCGGGAAACCGAGACGATGGCCATCGGCGACCATTTCCCGGGCCTTGGCGAAGCTGTAGGACAGGTGCTTGTCGTTGTAGATAGGCACGGACCGCCCGCATGCTTCAAAGACTTTCACACACTCCTTGAACATCTCGTAGCGCGGGTACTGAATCTGTCCCAGTTCGTTTGTCGGGTAGTCGCCGTGCTCGCCGATGATGAGCACACCATCGACGGCCAGATCCTTGCCGCCGCAGCGCAGGGCCTGGGCGACGGAGGCATAGACCTCGAAGCCAAACTCACGGCCGCGATCGATGCTCTGGTCCCCTTCCGGCGTCTGGTCGACATAGAGGGAGACCACCCTGGTGTTGGCGCGACGCCACTGGCCCTCGTAGGGATAGCCCACGAGAAACCGGTCGACAAAATGCTGGGCGTGGGACAGGTAGCGGTACACCGTGGCGATCACGGCCAGGCGCAAAGGGCCGCTGCCACCGTCGGTGGCCGGCCCCCCTGCGGCGCGACTGCGGGCTGCGGTCCCCGGTGGGCTGATGGGCGGCGGGATCCGGGGTGTGCGGGGCGCCGACTTGGATCTTGTCGCCGGCGCCGGCTTGGCGGCATGGGAACGTTTCGCTGGCGCACGGACAGTGCCCTGGGGGTTGGTCTTCTGCTTTTTGCTAGGCATGATCTCTCACGTCCGCCAGAATGTGGATGCGGGATTCGCTTGGTAAGTCACGTTGGCCAGGTGTGGCGTCTTGAGTCTCTTGCCATCCTGGTGCAGGCTGTCGACAGCGGCGGCGGTCAGGCCCGTCGTCATCAGTGTGCGCTCCACCGGGTAGGAGGCTTTCCCTGTAAGGAACATCTGTTCGACGTTGTTCACCTGTGGGCTGAAGAAGTTTGCCAGTGTCGAGCGCGCCGGCGGCATGGGCAGATACATCTGCGTCGACAGCGGCTTGTCCATGCCCTGAACGCGCGCGGCGAAGTTGAAGTCGTCGACTAGGCCGCCCAGCAGCAGCATCGTACAGCGCAGGCCGTCCTCATGCTCGTAGTGGTAGGCGATGGGGTCCTTCACCATCCGCTTCATGTCGTCGGGCGTGGGGAAGACGTTGTTAAACCCCTCGCGGGCCGGCGTCAGGTTGTGGCTGCGCGTCATGGCCGCATTCATCAGCTCGTGCGACCAGAGCTTTTCGTCAAAAGCCTTCCAGAAATTGTCGCCGCGGTAGGCTTGCAGCCACTTCACGCCGGTTTCGCCGCCTTCGCGCCGCTCCACCATGCACTGGATCGTCTCCAGGGCGTGAAT
>JAQCJA010000248.1 GCA_027593305.1 bacterium | reverse complement strand
GTGCACTCCGGCATAGGATGCAGGGCGCAGGGCGATGGCCCGCCGGTAGACGTCTTCCGCCTTGTCGTACTCGCGATAGTTGTTGAGCAGGATGCTGGCCAGGGCCAGAGCGTTGTCGTAGGTCGCGGACGGATGATTGCCATACTGGGCAATCAGACCGTCCGCCGCCTTCATGGTGAATTCCACGGCGAGATCGAGACGCCCTGCCTCACGGTAGTGTTCGCTGGCCGCGTAGAAACCCTCCCAGCCCATGGGGATCGTCTGCTCCGCCCACCGCAGCACCGCGGCGAGTTCGTCGATGCGCCCCTCTGCCTGGTACGCCTCGGCGAGGGTCATGACGCAGGCCCGATAGTTCTGCAGCAGGCGCACCGTGTTGACATCCTTGTAGACCGTCGGATCGGCGACGCCACGGAACTGGTACACCTCCATGAGGTTGTGCGCCAGGATGTCAGCCTTGCCCGGACCGGATACCTTTTCCGGTACCAACTGCATCGTCATGCCCTGCATTTCGAGGTATGGGTCCAGACCGGTACGGTTGCTGCTGGCCACGGTGAGGGCGAAATGGATCGGCCGCTCCCAGGCGTTCCAGTAGGCGATGCCGATGACCATGATGTCCTGGATGCGCAGCAGGTCGTGACCGGGCAGGGCCGCAACCTTGGTATCCAGTCCAAGGCTGACGTACTCCTGCGGCTGTCGCGGCTCGCGCCAGACACGTTTGTAGAGATCGACCATCTGCGTGTCGGTCAGCGTCTCTTCGATGTACTCGTCCGTCATGACGGCGCCCATCTTCACTCGTGGCTCGCGATCCCGCAGCTGCTTGATGTACCAGCCCGTGTTCAGCAGGCTCAGGTTGACGACGCGCACATCGCGACGCACCCCCTCGACTTCCTGCAGAAACCAGAGGGGAAAGGTGTCATTGTCGCCATTGGTAAACAGCAGCGAATTGGGCCCACACGACTGCAACAAATTGTAGCCGTAGTCGTAGGCGATGTAGTCGCCTGTGCGGTCCATTTGATGGTAGAGTTTGGCGCCGACCCCGGCCGGCAGGGCCAGACCAAGGCAGGCAACGATGGCGACGACTCCGGGCCTCAGGGACAGCCGTTGCCGGATCCACTCGACCAGCGCTGTCCAGCCCAGCCCCATCCATACCGCCCAGGCGAGGAACATGCCGCCAAACACGTAGTGTCGCTCGCGCGGCTGTGGGTCGGGCATGTTCAGATAGAAGGACAGGCCGACGCCCATGATGATGAACATGACCAGCAGCGCGAGGAACCGGCGCCAGTCGCGACGCAACTGCCAGCCGAACCCGGCGATGCCCATCGCAATGGGCACGAGGGAGACGGAAATGATGTGTGGTGCTTTCTCCGTGGCCCAGCGGAAGACGATGTCTCGTTCCAGCAGCGGGAAGGGCCACTGTTGCAGGAAGTACTTGATCTGCTGGTGCCACAACTGGTAGGTGCGGTCGGCCCGTGCTGTCAGCATCCCCAGCAGTTGGCTGTCGGTGCCGTACTGCTCCCGGTTCAGGAAGGAGATGAAATTCTTCCAGTTCTCGGGATCATTCATGTCCACCGCCGGATTCAGACCCGAGCGGATGAACAGTGCCAGATAGGTCGAATAGCCGAGTGCGAAGAGCAGGACCGCCCCGATCGACAGCCCGAGGGCGCGCTGATCGTCGAGGTAGAAATGGTAGAGCACGGCGGCTGCCGAAAGAGCCACGATCAGCTGCAACGGCAGACCGACGCCGAAGACGGCCCGCGTCAAGATCACGGCAACACCGGCACCGACCAACAGCAGGATCGTGCGTCGGCAATCGGCGTGGGTGATCCATATCCAGGTGTAGAGGCCGGCTGCGGTGAGGGCTGTCACGAGTGCCATGAGTTTGGCTGATGGCGGAAACTCGGCGAAGGCGCTGAGGTACACGAGGCCCTCAAGTCCGGCGCCCACACCCACCAGAATCAGGCGGCGCAGCTTGGGATCGGCGAACCAGGCGACAACCACCAGGGTTGGCACGATCAGCAGACAGAGCAGATGCAGGCCGCCGCCGAGACCGAAGAAATAGGCGATCAACAACAGCCATTGGTCGTTGCGGGCACCGTGACCGGTGCCCTCCCAGTGGAAACTGAGCCACATGCCGCCGCAGACGAAGAACAGCGAGTAGGCGTAGACTTCGGCTTCGGTGCCGTTGAACCAGAACGTGTAGGACGTCGTCAGGCAGAGCGCGGCGACGGCGGCACCGAGAGTAGCGGACCAGTCACGAGAGTCACCGAAGGAGCGGAAGGGGTGACCGCCCATGGCACGCCGAGCCAGAGTGACGACGCTGCCATAGGTGAACCATACGGCCAGGGCCGAAGCCAGGGCCGACATGAAAACCACGCGGGCGGCGACCTCGCCGATCGGGAACAGGGTGAAGACACGACCCAGCAGCACGTAGAGTGGTGATCCTGGTGGATGGGGCACACCGAGGATGAAGGACGTGGCGATGAATTCGCCCGTGTCCCAGAACGACGTGGTCGGCGCCATCGTCTGCGTATACAGCACGAGGGTGACCAGGAAGACCAATGCCCCGACGATGAAATGCAGGTGTTTTGGTGTCTTTGGTGTCATAAGTTGTTGCAATCTAAGGAGTTTCGACATTGTTGGGAAGGTGATGCGAGGGTCGTCGCCGGTGTGTCAGGCCAGCTGTGCGGTGCCCCAGCGGCTCGGATCACCATCGAAGGGCGGCGTGCGGTCCACCGACCACGATTGGGAGCCCAGTTCGACATCATGCAGCACGTAGTTGAATCCGAGACGATTGAACTCGCGGGGTTGGTAGCCGTTGAGACCTTCTGCGGGGAGGAAGATCTCCATCTGATAACTTCGCTTGAGGCGTCGCAGACCCACCTTGATCGCTTCTTCGGGACAAGGGGGCGCCTGTTCTCGCGCCTTGTCGATGGACGTCTGTCGACCTATCGCTGACTTGCCGTCGCGGCCGCTGCCACCAGGGAGAACGAAGAAATGGTGGCAGTAGCGGTTGGCGCGGTGGCTGTCTTTGACGTCGCGCGTGTCGAGCCAGATCTCGAAACAGTCGGCCAGCCAGAAATTGCGTGGGTCGACTTTGTATTTGGTCTTGCCCGCGCGGCCCTTGCCGCCGACTTCCAGAGCGATCCAGATGCCGGCGTCGGCCCAGGCCATGTAGACATCGGCAAAGCTCCTGCCGCCATCGATTCCGAGCAGATCCGGAATACGAAAGGAGTCGTCCCAGTCACGCAGGTTGCCGTCAACTTTCGGCGGTTCGTCTCGATGACGGCAGGGGAAGGAGAAGTTGAAGAAGGCACGTGCCGGAACGGTGATCAGGGTCATAGGAAGGATACGCTCACGATGGTCTCCGGTTCAGGCCCGCTTTTTCCGTGGCGCCGGTGCCGGCAGGATTTCGGCAAGAAAACGCCCCGTGTGTGAACCGCGAACGCGGGCGACCTGTTCCGGCGTGCCTTCGGCGACAATCTGACCACCCTCGCCGCCGCCTTCCGGCCCCAGATCGATCACATGATCAGCGGTCTTGATGACGTCGAGATTGTGCTCGACAACGACCAGCGTGTTGCCCGCCTGCACGAGGCGCTGCATGACGGTGAGCAACTTCTGGATGTCGGCGAAATGCAGCCCCGTCGTCGGCTCATCCATGATGTAGACGGTGCGGCCCGTGCCGGGTTTCGATAGCTCCGCTGCTAGCTTGAGTCGCTGGGCCTCGCCTCCAGAGAGGGTCGTCGACGACTGCCCAAGAGACATGTAACCCAGACCGACGTCATCCATGATGCGCAGCCGGTCGTGGATTGCGGGGACATTGGCGAAGACCTGCAGCGCCGTGGATACCTTCATCTCGAGGACTTCGGCGATCGAATAGCCACGGAATTTGATCGATAACACGTCGGCGTTGTAGCGCCGTCCCTCACAGGCCTCGCAGCGGACCCACACGTCTGGCAGGAAGTGCATTTCGATGCAGCGGGAGCCCAATCCTTCGCAGGCCTCACAGCGCCCACCGGCACGGTTGAAGCTGAAGCGCCCGGTGGAAAAGCCGCGCACTTTCGCCTCAGGCAGGCGCGCGTACAACTGTCGCACGTGATCAAATACGCCCATGACCGTAGCCGGAGTACTGCGCGGCGAGTGGCCGATGGGTCCCTGATCGATGTTGATCACCTTGTCGACGTGCTCCAACCCGTCGATGCTGTCGCAGTCGCCGCGGTTGTGAGCGGCGCCGTGCAGTTCAGCGGCCAGGCCGGCATAGAGAATCTCTTCCACGAGGGAACTCTTTCCCGAACCTGAGACCCCGGTAAAGCATGTGAAGATCCCCAGCGGGATGCGTACATCGATGTTTTTCAGATTGTTCTGTCGAGCCCCGCAGACCATGATCGCCTCACCATTGCCCTTGCGTCGGCTCGCCGGTACGTCAATCGCCAGCTGTCCCTTGAGGAAAGCCACGGTGCGTGACGCCACCTTGTCGGCGGAGATCGTCTTGACGGGTCCCTTGCCGCGTCGCGCTGAGAGTTCGGCGGGCGTACCCGAGGCGACGACCTGGCCGCCTGCGGAGCCGGCTCCGGGGCCGATGTCGACGATGTAGTCGGCGCCCTCGAGGGTGTCGCGGTCATGCTCAACAACGACGACCGTATTGCCCAGGTCCCGCAGCTCTTCCAGAGCGCCCAACAGGCGACGATTGTCACGGGGGTGCAGGCCGATGGTCGGCTCGTCCAGCAAGTAGAGCACACCCGTCAGGCCGGAACCGATCTGCCCGGCCAGGCGGATCCGTTGCCCCTCGCCGCCGGACAGTGTCGCCGCCCGGCGATCCAGCGTGATGTAGCCAAGACCGACGCGTTCGAGGAAACGCAGCCTGTTGCGCACCTCAACAAGCAGTTCGCCGGCGATCTTTGTCTCGCGCTCGTCCAGTTCCAGTTCGTCAAAGAATGCCAGGCATTCCGTGATCGGTTGTCGTACCAGGTCGACGATGGTCGTCGTCTGGCGCAAGCGCACGCAGCGGCTCTCGGCTGTCAGGCGGCTGCCTTCGCAGGCGGAACAGTCGACCTCGCGCAACATCGACTTGTAGCGCGGCACCTGCCGTGCGACTTCGTCCACTGTGGGCAGGATGCCGGAGTAGCGCACCGACGAACCATCGGGAAGCTCGATGCTCTGTGCCGGTGCGCCGTAGAGCAGGGCCCTGCGGGCGTCGGCTGTCATACGCCCCACCGGGGTTTCCAGATCGAAGCCCAGAGCGGCGCCTGTCGCCTTGAGGACGGTGTTCAGCGGAGCATCCTTGCTGATGGGCCCCCAGGCCTCGATGGCGCCCTGGCGCACGCTGAGGCGCCGATCGGGGATGAGAGCATCGCGATCCAGTCCCTCGCCCGTGCCAAGACCTTCGCACACCGCGCACATGCCCACCTGATGATTGAAGGAGAAACTCTGCGGCACGAGGGAGGCGAAGCTCCGGCCGCAATCCGGACAGGAGAAGCGCCGGCTGTAGCGCGCCTCGTCGTCGTCATCGACGCCGGCGACGACGATCTCTCCGGCGGACAGTTCCAGGGCCCGTTCGACAGCTTCGGCGAGGCGTCCCCGGCCCTTGGCCGACACGGCGATACGATCAACCACGAGTTCGACGCGATGGCGCAGACGCTTGTCGAGCTCGAAGTCCTCTGTCAGGTCGCGCACAATGCCGTCGATACGTACGCGGGCGAAGCCGTCATTGCGGGCGTGGCGAAGCTGCGTTTCATACCCCTCGTGGCGCGTCGGGTCGAACGGCGCCAGCAGCAGAATGCGCCGACCTTCCGGCATCGCCAGAATGCGATCGACCATCTGATCCACTGTCTGCGCGCCAGCCGGCACATTGCAGCGTGGGCAGTACTGCGTGCCGACCGTGGCAAACACTGCGCGCACGTAGTCGTAGACCTCGGTCACGGTACCGACGGTAGAGCGCGGGTTCTTGCTCGGGCTCTTCTGCTCGATGGCAATTGCCGGCGACAAGCCGGTGATGCGCTCCACCTTGGGTTTTGCCATCTGATCGAGGAACTGCCTGGCATAGGCGGACAGTGATTCGACGTAACGGCGCTGGCCCTCGGCGTAGATCGTATCGAAAGCGAGACTCGACTTGCCTGAGCCACTGACGCCGGAAATGACCGTCATCTGATCCCGGGGAATACAGATGTCGATGTTCTTCAGGTTGTGCATGCGCGCGCCGATGACTTCGATCTGGCGGATGGCTGTGTCCTGCACCGGGTGCCTGTCACCCGTGGGGGCCTGCAGCGCGGGCCGCTGATCTGACGGCGACAACAGGTCGATCAGGATGCGCCCGGTGTACGAGGCATCGATCGTGGCAACATGCTCGGGGGAGCCCTCCGCAACGACGAGACCGCCAGCCGCCCCGCCTTCGGGGCCAATGTCGAGGATCCAGTCCGCCGTCTTGATGACATCGGTGTTGTGCTCGATGACGACGACCGTGTTGCCCGCATCTGCGAGGCGATGCAGGATGCCGAGCAGTTTCTCGATGTCAACGAAATGCAGCCCCGTCGTCGGCTCGTCGAGGATGTAGAGGGTGCGGCCCGTGGACTTGCGGCACAACTCCTTCGACAACTTCACCCGCTGGGCTTCACCGCCGGACAGCGTCGGCGCCGGCTGTCCCAGTTTGATGTAGCCCAGTCCCACGTCGTGCAGCGTCTGCAGGACGGTGGCGATCTGCGGGATATTGGCGAACACTTCCAGGGCTTCGTCGACTTCCATGTCCAGAACGTCGGAGATGGAATGGTCCCGGTAGCGCACCGACAGGGTTTCGCGGTCAAAACGCTTGCCAAGGCAGGCCTCACACGTGACCCAGACATCGGCAAGGAACTCCATTTCGACAAGCACGGCGCCATTGCCGTCGCAGGCCTCACAGCGGCCGCCGCGCACATTGAAACTGAAGCGGCCCTGTTTGTAGCCGCGGATCCTGGACTCGGGCAGTTGCGTAAAGAGCTGGC
>JAQCJA010000247.1 GCA_027593305.1 bacterium | reverse complement strand
ATTGCGCGCCGGACTGAGAGATCCGGGTCCGGGAAACCTGGGCCGGACATCTCTGTTACCACGATGACGCACAATTTGGTTAACTGAATGCACTATCTGTCTTTATCTGTCTTTGCTTTGCCAACGGCCATTCTGCATAGTTCTGCCTTGCGAGCACATCACGGTACCCGACATCAGTCTTTCAGATGTCGCTGAGGGAGGAAGCATGAAACACGATCTCGTAATACGAAACGGTCGGATTGTCGATGGCACAGGGGGCCGGACGTACGAGGGTGACGTCGCCGTTCGGGGCGACACCATCACCGGGCTCGGCGAAGTGCCGGAGCAAGGCGTTCGTGAAATCGACGCGGCTGGCGCAGCAATCACACCCGGATTCATCGACACCCACACCCATCTCGACGGTCAGATTGGCTGGGATCCGCAGCTTACCCCGGCATCCTGGCATGGCGTAACGACAGTGCTCATGGGTAACTGTGGCGTCACCTTCGCACCCGTTCGCGGCGATGACCGGGAACGACTCGCCGAGATGATGGAGTCGGTCGAGGATATTCCGCGACACGCCATCCTCTCTGGCCTCCCCTGGGATTGGAGCAGCTACGGAGAGTACCTCGATTCAATTACCAGGAAACGGCCAGCGCTCAATGTGGCGGGCCTGGTCGGCCATGCGACCGCACGCTTTTACGTCATGGGCGAGCGCGCCATCGACGAGCAACCGACCGAGGATGAGATTCAGGAACTCGCCCGTCTCGTAGGTCGCTCGGTCAAGGAAGGAGCGGTGGGCTTCTCCACCAGCCGGATCGAGGCACACCGAATCCCCGACGGCCGGTGTATCCCCGGGACGTTTGCGGGTGAGCAGGAACTCGTTGCCATTTCGCGGGCAGTGGGGGCCGAGGGCGGCATGTTGCAGAGCGTGATCAACAGCGGCGAGCGAGACTTGCCGGGGGAACTCACACTGATGCGCAAGCAACTGGAAGCAGCGCGCACACGTTTGTTGTTCAGTGCGCCCTGGACACCCGGCGAAGGGGGCAAGAGCGCCTACCAGAACGAAATCAACAACATGCGCAACGCCGGTCTGGAAATCTGGGGCACGACGCAGCCACGCGCAGCAGGTTTCCTGTCGGGGCTGCAAACGAACATGCTGTTTGGCATACGACTGAAGGGCCCCGCCTGGCGAAATTTACGTGACTTGGACGTCGACGGGCGACTGAATGCCATACGCGACAAAGACTTCCGTAGCCGCCTGATTGAGGAAGGGCGACAGATGGAGTCCGCCGACGGGATCTGGCAGAGCATTGAGTCTTCGAAGTACTCAATTCCAACGCGAAGGTCCTTCTGGATGGGCGGTGACAGGCAGCCCCACTACGAAGCGGGCGCCGATCAATCATTGGGCCACCTTGCCGAACAGGCCGGAGAACATCCGGCTGAAACGTGGCTTCGCCTGATGGATGAATCAGATGGCAGGGGTTTGTTTCATATCCGGTTCGTCAACGAGGACCTCGCGGTGTTGCCTGATTTCATGAGAGAGGACTGGATCGTACCCGGCGTTGGGGATGCCGGTGCGCATTGCGGCGTGATTTCCGATGTGGGCTGGGCCACGTTTGTCCTGTCCTATTGGCATCGTGACAGTGGCGTCTACTCGCTCGAGGAGGCCGTGCACATGCTCACCGAAAAGCAGGCTCGGGTACTGGGACTGAAGGACCGTGGCGTGCTGGCACTCGGCCAGAAGGCTGATATCAATGTGATTGACGTCGACCGGGTGTCCGAGTGTCAGCCGGAACGCGTCAATGACTTCCCGGGCGGGGCGGCCCGGCTCATCCAACGCGGCGTAGGGTATCGCTGTACGGTAGTAAACGGTGAGGTCATCCTCGAAAACGACGAACTGACCGGTGGTCAATCCGGTGTCATTCTGCGAAATCGCGGTGGCGTCATCTCGTGAAGCTCGTAGCGGAGGACCTTAGACGGGCGAACGTGGACCGGGCCGCATCTCTCAAAGAACCGCCCGCCCTGACCGATGGTCTGACGGTCAGTGATGGGGACCGACTGCGCATTGACCAGGCGATCGGCGAGGTCGAGCAACAAGGCTTTGCGATCATGCCCGGGTTCCTGGATCGAGCGCGGCTGGAGCAGCTTCGAACGGAACTGGCGCCTGTTGTCGCCCAGACCGGCATCAGGGATGCCAGTCAACACGGCCGGTACAGCGGTCTGCAAACGGTTCATGTACATAACCTGTTCGCCAAGACTCGGGCCGTCGATGCCGTCGCCGTGGACCCGGTGTTGTTATTGACGGTTGAGGGTATTCTGGGACCACAGTTCCAGATGTCGGTCGGGACGCTGATGAGTCCGCAACCGGGGGTCGACCCACAGGGGCTGCACCGCGACGATGGACATTATCCGTTGCCGCGTCCGAGACCGCCGTTCATTGCCAATACCTTGATTGCCCTGGATGACTTCACCAAGGCCAATGGTGCGACGCGGATCGTGCAGGGCAGCCATAAGTGGGTCGGTGACATCGACCCAAAGCACGACGTTTCATTTGCGGAGATGCCGGCCGGGTCGCTGCTGGTTTTCGACGGTGCGCTCTGGCATGCGGGTGGTGGTAACGGCACCAGGGATCAGACGCGCAGGTCAATCAACCTCAACTTCAATCTTTCCTGGTTGCGCCAGCAGGAGAACCAGTATGTTGGCATTCCCCGCTCTGAGTGGCTGAAAATGCCGGAGCGCCTGCAACGGCTGCTGGGATTTCAGAAGGTCAATTTTCTCTACGGCAGCGTCGACTACACAGACCCACTGGCCTACTTCAAAACACATCACCAATCGCTGGCGTGACGGGTACGTCGTTCAACGGGTGACGCGTTGGTGAGCGCAGCCCTGACAACCCCCTACCCTTGCCCTTGCTGTCCGTGGCAATGGTGGGGGCTTACCTGGTTTCAGATCGGTTATCATAGACCAGGGCAGCGGCCCTGGTGCACACCCGCCAATCTTGTCGTTTTCGAGATCTTGTTACGGGTCGGTGAACCTCTGGTCCTGCGGCCAAGAGATTGTTGTGACGAAACGGAGATCTGCGAAACATGAATTCGGGCCGCAAGCGAGTCCTCTACTTTCCGGAGTGGTACGGCTTCTACGCAGAACAGGGCATCGTTGATTTTGCCCTTCAGGCGCGCTGGGTGTTGACGAGCGTATCTGATCATGGCGGCAACCTTGATCAGGCCCTACGGTCTGCCCGACACTACGATGGCATTATTACGCTGATCCGGCAAACTGACTCGGCGATTGGCGAGTTAATAAGAAGTGCCACGGTGCCAACGGTTGATCTGACCGATACGGTGGATGAGCTGAACCTTCCCAGGGTTCTGCCCGATGACCAAGCCATTGGTCGGTTGGGGGCGGACCACCTCATGGACCAGGGCTTTGAACATCTGACCTTTTTCAGAGCCACCGCGTCGGGGCAGACGCGAGACCGTGCCCATGGCTTCGACGAACAAGTCGAATCACGTGGTCGGACCCTGCATCGACTGGACGCCGCCGCGGCCGGATTGAGTGTGGTGGACCGCTCGGCAGATCGGGAACGCATTCCCTGGTTAGCTGACCAGTTGTCGCGACTACCCAGGCCGCTGGGCGTGATGATTCAGTTTGATGCCCTGTACTGGCATATCCTCGAGTCCTGTGCAGCAGCGTCGCTGCACATTCCCAGGGATGTTGCCGTCATCTCGGTGGGCAATGTCGAGTCGCTCTGCAAGCTTTCCGAGCCAACGCTGACGAGTGTTGACCCGAACCATCGCCGGCAGGGGTACGAAGCGGCAGCGCTGCTCGACCGATTGATGGACGGCGCACCAGCGCCGACCTCTGCCTTGCGCATACCGCCGGCGCATGTCGAGATTCGGGAAAGCACCGACATCTATGCGGTCGATGACGAGACGCTGCGCGCGGCATTGCGATTCATGCGCGAGCACTTTCGAGACCCCGCCCTGACCGTCGAAGACATCGTGAAGGCATCGGGGACATCCCGTAGGTACCTCTATTCGACCTTTGAAAATCACTGGCCCCGCCCCATCGCCGATACGCTTGCAGAATTCAGAGTCGTGGAGGCCAAGCGCCTGCTCGCGACGACCCATCTGAAGCAGTACTCGGTTGCGGTTCAGTCCGGCTTCTCGAGTGAGGCGCAAATGTCCAGGGCATTCGCCAAACGTGTGGGCATCACGCCCGGTGATTTCAGATCGGAAAATGCGCCTGCTCCCGGTGTGTCGAAGGGATTGTTGGCTGATCAGAGGGAAAAAATGAAAACTTTCAGCATTACCGAGGACACATACCAGGATGCGCTCGGCAGCGACGCACGGGTCATGGTCCTTAAGAACAATGCCACTGGGGAACTGGCAGAGATACTGCTCAATACACCGCACGGATTCAACCGCAGCACCGGCGCCGGGGCTGTCAATGGCTTGCTGCTGCGTGATCCGGGCAGCGGCGAACTGCGTGAACTGTTACCACACAGAGGGGTGGTCGCGGGGGGACTGATGGCACCGTTTGCCAACCGGGTGCGGTATGGGCGGTACCTCTTTGACGGACGACAACACCAGCTCACACGCAACTGGGACGAAAGGGAGACGCGCATGACGCGCAGTGGGCAGCACGCCATTCACGGTTTGCTGCCGCAGGAACTCGAGGTGGTATCCCGACAAGCCACGGATGACAGCGCCCGACTGACGCTCAGAGCGTCCTTTGATGGTACAGACACGGGCTATCCATTTGCCATTGATGTCGCGTTTACGTACTGCCTTGACAGCACCGGCCTTGCCATCGAGGTAGCCGCAACAAATGTATCCGCGACGGGTCAGCCAGCGCCCTTCATGGTTGGTTGGCATCCGTTCATACAGCTCCAGGGCCCCGTGGACCGCACGGTAGTCGCGTTCGATCGTCGCTCCGGCTACAACCTGTCAGTGCCGACGTGTGGCGGGCCGGACGGCCCAGAGCGGGACTCGCACCCGACCGGCGTCACCGTACCGTCTACGGACTTTACTGACGGGCAGCCGTTGGGTGAGCACTATTGGGACGATGGATTCAAGGCGACGGCCAGCGCCAGGTCCGTGCCGCGGCTTGAGACGCGCGTGCAGGACAGCGGCACGATGGACAGCAGTCTCGCAACGGTGGTCTTGTGGCAGGACGCGCAATGCCGGTTCATACAGGTCTACACAGGACTACGAGACAGAGGGCTGATCGCGGTGGAGCCCATGTCGGGCCAGACGGATTGCTTCAACAATGGTGACGGCCTCGTGGTGATACAGGCTGGCGAGGTCTGGGAGACTGCCTTCGGGCTGCGTCTCGAATTACCCTGAGGGTTGGTATCGCAACGACAGGAAACAGGAGCGTACAGTGAAGATAACCGACGTGAAATTGCGCCGGCTCACCGGGACCATGACGTACCCGGGAGAATTGTGGGAAGAACGTGGCGCGAAGCCGACCGATCTGTATCCGGCATTTCGAAGGTTGAACGTTGAAGATTCCATGCGTCGCGCGTTTCCGCGGGTGGGAGACGACGGCTACCGGGTGACGCAGATGTTTCTCAATGTCGAGACGGACGAGGGGATTACCGGCGTGGTAGGCCCGCTGACCGGCGATGCCACCGCCTTCTATCTATTGACGCAGCTACGGTCGCTGCTGATTGGCCAGGACCCGCTCTCGACTGAGTACCTCTGGGACGTGATGTACCGCAACGCCCCAAACGGTCGCAGCGGCGACAACATGATTGCGATCAGTCACATTGATTACGCCCTGTGGGACATCAAGGCGAAGTGGCTCGATCAACCGGTCCTCCGGCTATTGGGTGGCGCGGTGCAGGACAGGATCCCAGCGTATGCGAGCACCGCCGGGTTTTCGCTGTCGCCAGACAAGGCGGCCGAGCGTGTCACAATGATTCGCGAGCAGGGATATTTGGGTACCAAGTGGTTCTTCCGGCGCGGCGTCGGCGATGGTCTGGAAGGCGAGCGTGCCAACATCGCGCTGATGGAGGCGCTACGGGATGCCGCGGGGCCCGACATGAAGGTAATGATCGACGCCTGGGCCAACTGGGGTGTCGACTACACACTGCGCATGGCGAAGTTACTCCAACCATTTGATCCGGCGTGGATTGAAGAGCCCGTGCAATATGCGCTACGTGAAAGTTACGCGTATCTCAAGAGTTCGAGCCCGATCCCGATTGCCGGCGGCGAGCACGATTTTACGCGCTGGTCGGTGAAGGAAATGCTGGACGCGGATATGTTGGACGTGTATCAGTTCGAGCCGATCTGGGCCGGCGGCCTCAGCGAGATGATCAAGATCAACGCGCTGGTGACCGCATACGACGTGACCTTCGTGCCGCACGTCTACCTGCCCGCCGCGAGCGCGCCAGTGGCATTCACACTGAACGCGATGACGACGCCCATGTTGGAGTACCACCTGATCCTCGGCGAGATCTATCAACATTTCCTGAAAACGCCTCTCAGTCCGCAGGCGGGTTACTTCTACCCGCCCGACGTCATAGGACTTGGTCTCGACGTCGATGAAGCAAAGGTCGAATCCGAGCAGGCCGTCACGTTCGGGTAGCTTTGGCGGCGGTATTGGCGGGTAGCACGATAAGACGGGCGTTTTGCACGCATCGTCGGCCTATTTGTCTTGCCGGTCCTGGTGTCAGGTGATTCACTCCGCGCTGGCGAGCAGTCACGCCAATCGTTCCGATTGGATGGCTCTTGAAACTCACTGGGATATGCATGGGGGAAATAAAATGCAGAAAACCCGGACAATGAAACAATGTCTTGTTTGCACGACGCTTTATTTTCTGACCTTCGGAGCGGGGGCCAGCGACGCAGGTTCGCGCTCCGGCGAGACGATTGAAGAAGTCGTCGTTACCGCAATGAAGCGCGAACAGAACATACTGGACGCGCCCGTGGCGGTACAAAACTTCTCCGGAGACCTGGTCGAAGAGTTGCAGCTCCGCGACGCCTTCGATCTTGC
>JAQCJA010000246.1 GCA_027593305.1 bacterium | reverse complement strand
GATTCGTACTTGTACTACTACCTCTACCGTGGCTCTGAGCCCGGCGTCCCCATCGTAAGTCGGGCGACAAGGTCGATCCAATGAAGGCTCCCTGTCTGGGCGCACTCATCGCCCTGCTGACGACGTTCGGGTGCTCCTCTCAAGAGGATGCGTGGGGGCCGACGACACACGTGGATCGGGTGGCGCGCATCGACCCGGACTACGTTGATGTCGTCATCCCGCCGAACATTGCTCCCCTCAACTTCCGCGTCCTGGAACCCGGCGTAGAGTATCGAGTCGCGATCCGATCACGATCGGGGCAGTCAATCTCTGTGCGCGCAGACTCTCCCGACATCCGCATCCCGTCGGCACCGTGGAAGGAATTGCTCGCCGATCACCCTGGCGAGTCCCTGGAGATCGACGTAAGCGCCCGCAGTGAGGATGGCACCTGGCGGCGCTTCGCGCCGATCACCAACCGTATCGCCGCTGACAGCATCGACGGCTACCTGGCGTATCGATTGCTCAAGCCGCTCTACAATAAGTACGTCCACATCGGCATCTACCAGCGCCATCTCGAAAGCTTTGACGAGTTCACGATCCTCGAGAACCGGCATGCCGACAGCGCCTGCCTGAACTGCCACACCTTCGTCCGCAACAAGCCAGATCCAATGGTCCTGCACACACGCGGCAGCCATGGGCTGACCATGCTCCTGGCCGAAGATGGTGACGTGACGACGATCAACACCCGAACGCCCTTCAACAAATCCCCGGCAGCGTACACGTCCTGGCATCCAGAGGGTCGACACATCGCTTTCAGCGTCAACAAGGTGTCCCTGTTCTTCCACACCGATCCGACGCGTGAGAGCCGGGAGGTCTTCGATGCGGGTTCTGACCTGGCGGTGTATCGTGTGGCGGACAACATGCTGACGACGACGGCGGCGATCTCAGATCCCGGGCGGGCAGAAACGTGGCCCGAGTGGTCCCCCGCCGGCGGCTACCTCTATTTCAGCAGCGCGCCGGTTACACCCATCGAGAACTTCGACCGTGTGCGTTACGATCTGATGCGCATCGCATACGACATTGAGAGTCACACCTGGGGAGAGTTGGAGACGGTGTTGACGGCGGCGGAGACAGGACTGACTGTGACCCAGCCCAAGATCTCGCCGGATGGTCGTTGGCTGGTATTCACCATGGCCGAACATGGCAACTTCCCGGTATTCGAGGCCAGCGCCGACCTGTACGTCATGGATCTGAGCGAGGGCGGCTACCGGAGGCTGGATATCAACAGCGATCGCACCGAGTCGTGGCATGCCTGGTCAAGCAACGGCCGGTGGCTCGTCTTCAGCAGCAAACGTCGCGATGGCCTCTTCGCCCGGCCGTACTTCAGCTACGTCGACGACGCGGGCACTTTCCATCGCCCAGTACTGATGCCACAGCAGGATCCCGGCTTCTACGACTCTTTCATCAAGACCTACAACGTCCCCGTCTTCGTCACCGGGCGTGTGGAGATCGACCAGCGGGATCTGGCCCGGGCCATCTACGCGCCATCGAAAGCAGTGACAGCACAGCTTGACCCCCGTGTTGCGGCAAAATTGGCGACGCCAGGCAGCGGTGTGACTGACGAGCCGTCGGAACCGTACACGTCAGGCAGCCGCTAGCCGGCAGCCAGAGCGCAATCAGCCGTAGGCTCCCGACGGCAAGAATCCCAGCAGTCGTCGCAAGCGGTCATCGGCCCCACTGAAAACGTGCTCCGGCATCTGGTAGTTCATGAAGGGGGCGTATTTGTGTCCGATGATGCGGCGCGCGTAACTGACCTGGGTCATGTAGCGCACCCGGTCGCTGGTATTGGGCGCCCCCCGATGCCATACCTGGTTGTTGAACATCACGACGCTGCCCGCCGGCCCCAGGCAACTGACGATGTCGTGCTGATGGGGCGTCCCGTCCAGCGACTGCGGCGGGCTGCCGCCGTAGAGATGTGACCCGGGGATGACCTCGGTCGGGCCATGGGCGACGGTGTCGACGTCCGTCAGGTAGTAGTTGGCAGTGAACAGCAATACCGGAAGATGCACGTTCGTCGGTCGCTCGCCGTGGGTCACGACATAATGTGACGCATCATCCTGATGCCAGGAGCTGAGGCCGGAGCCACCGGTGGGCGTGCGAAAGCTGTTGTTGTGGATCACGTGGCAGTTCCGTTCAACAAGGGCCTCGGCGAAGGTGACGATGGGCTCCATGTTGAAGAGTGAGACATTCGTCGGACTCGTCTCGAACATACGCGGATGCAGCTCGATGCTGCCGCCAGCAACGGGCTCCCGATGCAGAACCCGATCGAGGTCATCACGCAGCACCGCTGTCGTGTCTGCAGGCAGCACGCCAGGCAGAAACAGATAACCATCCTGATGGAACTGCGCCACCCACGCCTCGATCCGTTCACCGGTGACGGCCTGATGGGCGGTGGCGGTTGGTGGGTGGGCCTGACTCATTTGACTTCGTCCTGTGGTGGATTGGTTGGCGCCCGAATCTACGAAACGCCACCTGTCGGCGCCGGGCCCGGCTTGTCACAGGAACCGGCGAGTGCGAAGTTACGGCTCATGTCCAGGAGATCTCATTGAGCGATAAAGAGCCGGAGACAGCAGCAAACCCCATGGCGGCCATGCTGGGTGGCGGCGGCAAGAGCCGCGTCGCTGAGTTTATTGCCAACCCCCGAAAAGCGGTATGGAAGCTGTCGGTTCCCGTCATGGCGGGTATGGCGATCCAGACCCTCTATAACATCGTCGACATGATCTTTGTCGGACGTCTCGGCGGTAATGCCGTGGCGGCGCTGACCTTCAATATGCCCATCGTGTTCTTTGCCATGGGCATCACTTTTGGCCTGGGCACGGGCGCGACAAGCGTCATCGCCCGGTTCATCGGCTCCGACGACAAGGAATCGGCCGATAACGCCGCCGAACACGCCATGCTTGTGGGTCTCGTTGTCGGCGCCCTGATCGTTGCAGGGGCCCTGCTGTTCAACGAGCAGATCTTCGCGATGCTCGGCGCCGAAGGTGAGGTCCTGAGCCTGGCAACCCAGTATTTCGAGATCGTCGTCCTCGGCTTCCTGTTTCAGATTCTCAATGTCACCTTCCGCTCCATCATGAGCGGCGAGGGGGACACGCGCACACCCCTGGCACTGCAGGGCAGCGGCACGCTATTCAATGTCATTCTCGATCCCATCTTCATCTTCTCACTCGACATGGGCGTCCGTGGTGCGGCGGTGGCAACCGTCGTCAGTCAGGGCCTGGTGTTCATCGCCTTCGTTGGCTACATCTTCGTCCGCAAGGGCACCTACGTCGAGTTTCGGTTCCGCGACTTCAAACCGTCGGCACGGATCGCTGGTGATATCCTGCGCATCGGTCTGCCAGCGTCAGCATCGATGGTCATCATGTCCGTGGGCGGCATGTTCTACAACCGCATCGTCTCCGCTTTTGGCGCCCAGGCCGTAGCAGGTCTGGGGATCGGCGGCCGTATGGATGCCATCTTCTTCCTGCCCGTATTTGCGCTGGCGACGAGCCAGATCACGCTGGCGGGCATGTTCGTCGGCGCCAAGCGGGTCGACCTGATCCGTGAGACCGTGGTCTACACGATCATCCGCGCCGAGATCTTCTCCGTCGCCATCGGCATTCTCTTCTGGATTTTTGCACGGCAGCTGGCGGGTTGGTTCACCGACGACCCCGTTATCATCGGTGTCGCCGTGGAGTATGTGCGTGTCATCTCCTGTGCCTTCCCCTTTATCGCCATCGGTGTGATCAGCGGGCGCGTCTTTCAGGGGTTGGGCAGCGGCATGCCGGGGTTGCTGCTGACGTCATTGCGCATCGTGCTGATCTCGGTGCCACTGGCGTGGACTCTGACGCACTTCTTCGACTATGGTCTGCGAGCGGTGTGGATCTCCTTCGCCGTGTCGGGGTTCTTCACCTCCATCCTGGCCGTCATCTGGATTCATTTGCGCCTGCGCCGGGTCGAGGCTGAGATGCGCAGGGACAGCTAGTCCGGCAATGCGACGGGCGATCCATAAGCCAAGCGCGGCCTAGTTCGCCCCCGTTCCTCTGCCCAGGGCGAAGTTCACCGTCTCGACAAACTTCTCCACGCGTACCGGTTTGGACAGCACGGCCCGCACAAATGAGGGCAATTCGTCGTCGAGGTCCTACGTCCAGCCGGAGAAAACAACAACAGGCACCTGGCTGCCCAACTCTTTCAGTGTACCGATCAGATCATTGCCGGTGATATCGTACGGCATGCGCACGTCGAGAATGACGAGATCCACGGGCTGCTGCAATGCCGCCAGGGCCTGCCACGCATTGGTGGCCTCAATCGTCCGATGGCCTAATTTCTGCAAAATGGTCGTGATCAACTCACGGACCTGATCATCATCTTCCACAACCAGAACGGTTTCCGCCAAGGGGTCCCTCCGTAGGTGGGCGGCGCGACAGACCCGGATGTCAACAAAGTAACAGTTGTCCGCATCTGTGCGATCCCCGTGACGACAATGGTGCCCGGGTTGGCAACCGGGCACCGGGAAGAATGATCTGTGACCCGGGGTGACACCTGGGTCCATCGCCGGTGTTATATGAGGGAACGAACTGGATCGATCCATGGACGTCGAAGCGCTCTACGAGACATACGGCCCCATGGTGCTGCGCCGGTGCAGACAACTGCTGCAGGAGGAGAGTGATGCCCTCGACGCGACACAGGACGTCTTTGTCCAGGTCCTGCGTCGGCGCGACCGCCTGACGGCGGACTACCCCTCGAGTCTGCTCTACCGCATCGCCACGAACCTGTGCCTGAATCGCATCCGTGACCGAAGCCGCCGTCCGGAGACGGTGGACGACGAACTCGTACAGCGTATCGCCGTCGCCGACGACACAGAGTCCCGCGTGGCGGCAACTTCCGTCCTGCGTCGGCTCTTCGTCAGTGATCAGGAGTCGACGCGGACCATGGCAGTACTGCATTTCGTAGACGGTATGACACTGCAGGAAGTCGCCGACGAGGTCGGCATGTCCGTCTCGGGCGTGCGCAAACGTCTTCGTGGGCTGCGTGGCCGACTGCAGGATCTGGTCCACAAGGACGAAGGGATTCGAGCTCTGCTATGACCGCTACCCACGACCAGTTGTCGCCGATCCCCCTGTGGAAGCTGGAGCGATTCGCCCTCGGTGAGTTGCCGGCGGAGGAACTCGCCCGTCTGCACCTGCGCCTGGAGACGGACGCGGTCTTGCAGGAGCAGATGCAGGCGCTGCAGTCGGCCGATGCCGAGATCCGCAAGATCTATCCGGCGGCCTGGATGGCCCGGCAGATCCACGCCCGCTCAGAGGCTGCAGGCAGGCAGGGGCAAGCCCTATCTCTGCGGGCCCCAGCCCGGGTTTGGGCTCGCTGGGCCCTGGTACCGGTCGCGGCGGCGGCTCTGCTGGCCGTTGTTGCTGTCCCCGGACTTCATGACGACGAGCACAACGAGACGACGCGAATCCTTGCCGAAGGCGTGCGCAGCAAGGGTGTGGGCGCAACGCTGTACGCACATCGGCGGACGCCAGGTGGCACAGAACGACTCGAGGACGGCAGCGCCGCCCGTCGGGGCGATCTCGTCCGCCTGCAGTATGATGGCGCCGGCGCCGCCTACGGGGCGATCCTGTCGGTCGATGGCCGCGGCACGTTGACGCACCATCTGCCGGCACAGGGCGACACCTCGGTGTCCCTCGCCACAGCCGGTATCGTTGCCCTCGACGTCGCCTACGAACTGGACGACGCGCCTCGCTGGGAACGGTTCTTCCTGATCACCGGATCAGAGCCCTTCTCGCTGGCTGATATCGATGCTGCTGCCCGGACCGCTGTGGCGGCGACGCTCGCATCCGGCGACGCCCCCGAGCGTCTGCCATTGCCGGAGAGGCTGGCGCAATCCGCTCTCACCCTGGTAAAAGTGATGGCGCCGTCCGGAACGGGGGCGCAATGACCTGCGTACGGGTCTGGATGTGGCTGGGCTTTCTTTGTCTGCTGCCGGCTCAGAGTGTTGGCGGCGATGAAGTCATTGAGCCATCCGCACCGACAGCGCGGTTCGTTCTGGCCGCTGGCGCCAACGATGGGGGACACGAGCGAACCCTGTTGCGCTACGCTGTTTCTGACGCTGGCAATTTCGCCGATGTCATGGTGCAGATGGGCGGCGTGGATGAGGCCAATCGGCAGTTGCTCATCAACCCGGATCGGGCAGGGTTTGAGGCGGCACTGGCGGATCTTGCTCGTCGTGTGGCGGTGGCCCGGCAGACACGGGCGCGCACGGAGGTGATGCTCTACTACTCGGGGCATGCCGATGAGACGGGACTGTTGCTGGGCGAGGAGCGCCTGGGCTACCGCCAGTTGCGGCAGATGCTCAACGAGGTCGAGGCGGATGTGCGCATTGCCGTGCTCGATGCCTGTGCATCCGGGGCGATCACGAGAATCAAGGGTGGGCAGCAGCGGGCCGCTTTCCTGCTGGACTCGCAGACCGACACGCGGGGATACGCTTTTCTGACTTCGAGTTCCGCCCAGGAATCGGCGCAGGAATCCGATCGTATCGGGGCCTCGTACTTCACCTACTACCTGGTGACGGGCATGCGGGGCGCGGCAGATGTCTCCGCCGACGGACGTGTCACCCTGAGTGAGGCGTATCAGTTCGCCCTCGATGAGACGCTGGCGCGAACCGTGGACCTCGCCGGCGGGGCGCAGCATCCAGCCTACGACATGAACCTGAGCGGCACGGGTGACGTTGTTCTCACCGATGTGCGACGTGTATCGGCAGGTGTGGTGCTCAACGACGATGTCGAGGGCCGGCTGTTCGTGCGTGCTGCCGATCGCCGACTCGTGGCGGAACTCTACAAACCGGCGGGTCGCTCGATCGAGCTGGGCCTGGTAGCGGATGACTACGAAATCTACCTGGAGACGCGGCGCGAACTGTTCGTGGCCCGTCGGCAGTTGGCCGACGGCGAGCGACTGCAACTGGCGACAGCTGATTTTGCCTCGACGCCCCGG
>JAQCJA010000245.1 GCA_027593305.1 bacterium | reverse complement strand
AGGTCAGCTTCTCGGTCCGTCTGCAGAGGGGGATGGCTGGGCCTGTGCCGGGGCTGGTGTGGAAGATCGCAATGGGGTGTTCCACGCAACCGATCTCGGTTATCTGTACGCCGAGGGTGGCTGTTTGCGCGTCGTGCCCGCAGTCGTGATTGCCGCAGATCACCTTGAGGCCCACTTCCTCTGGCTGCAGGCGCAGAACGCGGTGCCGGCCTTGCGTCGGGACTGGGTTGTGGAAGCACTGCGGACCGCAGGCGTCTGTCACGGCATGATCGACGCAGCCATCACGGCTGCCTGTCAGCCTCCGGCACCGGACGACGTGTTTCCACGAGCCGTGTGTGTAGCGCGGGCCACGCCCCCACGGCAGGGCAGCGATGGCCACATCGTCTACTGTGCAGACCTTCAGCAGAGGGCCGGGAAGCTGCTGGCAGACGGGTCGATCGATCTGCGGGAGCGCAACAGTGCGATCGCCGTCACCGCCGGCCAGCAGGTGGCGCGCCTCGTGCACGGGAGCGTGGGGCACAATGGTTGTGATGTCCTGGGTGTCGAGTTGCCAACGACCCAGGGCAGCGACCCCGAGTTGACTGCGGGGGAGAATGTGTGCCTTGCGCAGGCACAGTCCGAAGGTGGTGCCGCAGAAAGTGCTGGCGAACCCAGTATTGCGGATGTCATCCTGTGCGGCACGATCGACGGCAACCTGGCAGTTGCGGGGACCACCGTGCATGTGCGCTCCGTTTTTGTTGTCGCCGGTGATGTCGACTATGAGGTGGGCAACATCGATGTCCCGGGGGACGTAGAGATCCGTGGCCTCGTCGCTCCCGGGTTCTCCGTGCGGGCAGGTGGCACCATCACCGTTGCTGGAACGGTCGAACCCGGGGCGTCTTTGCGGGCAGGAGGGGACCTGCTTGTCGCGCAGGGCATCCTGGGCGAAAAGACGCGCATCGCAGCTGGTGGCAGTGTCACGACGAAATTCATTCAGAACGCCACCGTTGTCGCCGGCGCCGACGTTACGGCGGGCAGCTACATCTTCAACGGCCGCGTGCGCGCCGGGGCCGGTTCGGTGCGCGTCGAGTATCGCGGCGGCATCAAGGGGGGCTCCATTGTCGGTGGGCAGGTGATGGCGGGTTTGCAGGTCGAGGCCTATCGCCTGGGATCAGCGGAGACGGACCGCACCCTCGTGGGAATCGCCATTGAGCCGACATTGGCTGCCGAGGTGACACACTCGCGTCAGGCGCACCAGAAGCTGACAGGGGAGATTGCCGCACTGCAGGGGCGCCTCGGCATCACATCGCCGAACGATCGGCCGCAGCTGGCGCGACTCATTGCCCGTACAGAGGCGGCGCAGCTCGATCACGTGGAAATGCAGCTGCAGCAGTTGCGGGCGTGGGTGGCCGAGGCGGCAGTGTTGCAGAATGGGGTGGACAGGATCCAGGCGCAGATACTGCGGCAACTGGCGGCGGGGCGCATTCGCGTGCGGCGTGACGTGTACTCGCACGTGCAGATACAGATCGGCACGCAGATCCGTCAGCTGACGCAGGCGATCGCCGATGGCTGTGAGTTCTTTGCTGACAACGGCAGGGTGCGCTGGCGCTCCCTGGACTGAAAAACAGACAGATCACGCGAAAGGAACGGAGCATGGCAGCACTGAAGGTTGGTATCATTGGCGTCGGCGGCATCGCGCGTACGCATATCCCCGGGTGGATGGCTTCCGAGCATGCCGAGCTAGTGGGCGGCAGTGACATCCGCGACGAGGCACTGCGGGCGTGGGGCAAGGAACATGGCGTCAGCAAGCTGCAGACGGACGCCAGGGAACTCATCAACGACCCCGACATCGACATCATCGATATATGCACGCCGAACACGTATCACGCGCCGCTGGCGATCGCCGCTCTGGATGCCGGCAAACACGTCATCTGTGAGAAGCCGCTGGCACCCACACCCGGTGAAATCCGGCAGATGATCCTGGCCCGGGATCGCTCGGGGAAGAAGCTGATGACAGCCCAGCACTTCCGTTTCCAGGGCAGTTCGCGGGCGATGAAGAGCCAGATCGACTGCGGCGTGCTGGGAGATATCTACCATGCCCGCAGCTGGATGCTGCGTCGTGGCGGGGCACCCACAGGGCTCGGCTTCATCCAGAAGCAACACTCCGGCGGCGGCCCCTGCATCGACATTGGCGTACACATTCTTGACCTGACGCTGTGGTTCATGGGCAATCCCGAACCGGTGTCGGTAACGGGCGTGGCCAAGGCCGAAATTGCCAGCCAGGAGAATGCCTTCACCGGTTGGGGTGGTGGTCAGCCGATCCCGCCGGAGTACGACGTCGAGGATTTCGCCGCGGCTTTCATTCGCTTCGACACCGGTGCCACACTCATTCTGGAAGTGTCATGGCTGCTGCATCACGACACGCAGGGAGAGGATATGCAGATGTGGCTCTACGGCACCCAGGGCGGAGCGCACTGGCCGAAGAACGAAATCCTCGAGAGTCACAAACCAACGCGCCAGTTCACCAATAAGACACTCAAGTTGACGCCCCCGGGCCTGGAGGCACACGCCGAGGAGTGTGTGCAGTTCGCCAGGGCCGTCGCCGAAGGCCTGCCGTCGCCGGTGCCTGCTGAACAGTCGCTGCAGGTGTTGACGATCCTGGACGGGATCTATCGATCACAGAAGACCGGGAGCGAGGTGCGACTCTGACGTGAGGTTCAGTTCCTGGTCCAGCTCAGCAGGTCATCGGCACTCATCGTGTTGATGACGTCAGCCGCGGTGAGCCAGCCTTTCCTGGCGATGCCGGTGCCGAGGTCGAGGCTGTCGAGATCGGAGATCCGGTGGGCGTCGGTGTTGACGGCAATACGGCAACCGGCCTCCCTGGCCCGGCGCAGCCAGCGCCAGTCGAGGTCGAATCTGGCAGGATGGGTGTTCAGTTCCAGTGCCACATTGTTGGCGGCGGCGGCGGCGATGACCTCTTCGAGATGGATCTTGTAGCCCTCGCGCTCCAGCAGCAGCCGACCTGTGGGGTGTGCGAAGATGTTGCTGGCCGGATGTTCGATCGCTTTGATCACCCTCGCCGTCAACGCCGTTTCATCCATGGCCATGGTGTTGTGGATGGCGATCACGACGAGGTCGAATTTCGCCAGGATCGCGTCGCTGTAGTCGAGGGAGCCGTTGCGCAGGATGTCGGACTCGATGCCCTTGAGTATGCGGAAGTCGGCATGTCCCGCCTGCAACGTATCGATTTCTGCATGCTGCGCATCGATGTCGGCCTCCTTGAGTCCAAAGACGTAGCCTGCCGATTTGGAGTGATCACAGATGCAGATGTACTCGTAGCCTCGTTGACGCACAGCTTCGGCCATCCCGGCGACCGTGTCGGCACCATCCGAGGCGCTCGTGTGGACGTGCAGCATGCCGCGTATATCCGCCGTCTGCACCAGGACGGGCAGGTCATCGGTTTCGCCTGCCTCGATCTCGCCCAGTCCTTCGCGCAGTTCCGGGGGCACGTAGCTCAGTCCCAGGGCCCGGAACAGCTCACTCTCATCGCCTGTATCGATGCGCTCGCCGTCCCCCTGCCTGCCGTGGAACAGACCGTACTCGTTGAGATGCAGATCGCGGCTCAGGGCGCGGGAGCGCATGGCGACATTGTGCTCCTTGCTGCCAGTGAAATGGTGCAGCATGGACGCGTAGTTCTCGTCCGGCACGAGGCGCAGGTCGACCTGGATCCCACTTTTCACGCGGATGGTGGTCTTGCGTTCCCCCCGTGACAGGACCTCGACGACCTGCGGCATGGCGGCAAAGGCGGCGGCCACGTCGAGGGGTGTGTCCGTGCTCAGGACGATGTCGACGTCTTTCACAACTTCCCTATGCCGCCGCAGGCTGCCGGCAATGCTGACGCGGATGGTTGCCGGATTCGCCTCGAGCTGGCGAACCAGCTGCCGCGCATCTTCCAGGGCCCGGTCGAGCCGATACTGTCCCTGGTAACGTGACAGTCCGGCGATTCCCTTGAGGATGTTTTCCTGGGTCTTCTTGCCAAAACCGGCCAGGGCATCCAGGCGCCCCTCATGGCAGGCAGCCTGCAGTTGCTCGAGAGAAGTGATCTCGAGGGCGGTGTAGATGGCTTTGACCTTCTTGGTCCCAAGCCCCGGGATCCGCAGAATGTCGAGCAGGGATTCCGGCACCGCCTCCGTGAGTTCTGTGTAGCCGGCGGTTGTACCAGATTCGATGAACTCGGTGATGACGTCGGCCAGGCCCTTGCCGATGCCGTCGATCTCGGTAAGCGTCCCGGCCGCTGACATCTCCACGATGTCGACTTCGAGGTCCTCGAGCATACGGGCGGCGTTGTCGAAGGCGCGCACCCGAAAGCCGCTCTGGCCGCCCAGTTCCATGAGTGCTGCAAAACGCTTGAGAAAGGCGATGATCTCCGCGTTGGACGGGGCGTTGCCGGCTGGGTCTGACATCACGCAGGAATCCGCCTGTCAGCGGCAGACGCGGCCAATGAGGGCGACGGCAGCATCCGCCAGGACCTCGTTGCCAGCTGCCAGACCACCACGGATCAGTGGGTCCAACTGGTTGTAACGGCGAACTTCGCCGTTGAGATCGACCATGCGGCCGCCGGCTTCACGCACCAGCAGGTCCCCGGCACAGACATCCCATTCGTTTTTCGCCTGAACGCTGACATTGAGGTCGGCAGCACCCGCGGCGACGACGGCCAGTTTGTAGGCCACGGAGCCGACGGGGCACACCTCGGCCAGATGTTCACGCAGGGGATCGATCTCCCCACGGGCATCCTCGGATCGACTGACGATGACGGTTGCCGCCTGCAGCTGTGTCGTCTCTGAACAGAAGACGCGCTTGCCGTTGAGGAAGGTGCCTCCCCCCTGGATGGCGGCGTAGAGTTCGTCGCGTGCGGGATTGTAGATGACACCGAGAACGGGAACACCACCGGTGACCAGCGCTATGCTGACGGCAAACTCGGGAATGCCTGTCAGGAACTCCTTGGTGCCATCAATGGGGTCAACGATCCACACTGTTTCCTTCGCCAGGCGCGAGGCGTCATCGACCGTCTCTTCCGAGAGCCAGCCATAGTCGGGGAAGGCCTGGAGGAGGTCGTTCCGCAGGCTGTCGTCGGCAGCTCTGTCGGCACTCGTCACGGGGTCGTAGTGAGCGTCGCGCAGGGCCCTGGCGCCCTCGCTCAGGTTCTTGTCGCGCACGTCATAGTCGCCCTGGTAGAATCCCAGGATGAGAGTGCCGGCGCGCCGGGCGGCCAACATGGCAACTTCGAGTGTGTGTCTCATGAAGGCGGAAAATAGGGTACAAAAGAAAACCCCACATCCCTGTGGGGTCTGAAACGCGGCGGGCCCTCCGATTGCTCGGCGACCCTCGTTTCTGTAGACGAGCGTAACTCGTCACCGTACGTCGGCCGGGGCCGGTCCATCCGTTCCTCCGTTACTATCGGCAGGAACGGCGATTTCGCCACTGGTTGTGCAAAACTCCAGAGGTTGACCCTTCCGGGGGGGTGCCCGTACACTGCAGAGTAAACGTGGCAGCACAGGTGCTTACAATGATCGCGACACGGAGAACGAGTTCGATGACCATCGCCAGCCGACTTGCAGCAACCGTTTTCTGCCTGGCTCTGACCAACCTGGCCGCCGCCGCCGCTGACGTGCCTGCGACACTTCGGCACCTGCACGAAGGCTCGCTCTGGGGTGAGATCACCCTCGAATCCGGCCGGATCCGGCAGATTCAGGTGGAATCCCTGACCGACGACAGGGTTGCCGTGCGCGAGGTCGTCGGCGCCCTGCAGGTCCGCGCCGCCGAATATCCACTGTCCCAGATTCGCTCCGCGCGGGAGATCGGTGTGCACCGGATCCCGCAGCGCACGGCGCCCTACCGTGGGCGGCGCTCGGCGAAAGTCGCTCTTGGGCTCGAAGTCCTTGTCCCTGGTGCCGGCTTTTTCTACGCCGGCGACGCGCGGCAGGGGTATACCATGATGGGCTTCGCCGCGGTCGTGGCAGGCACGGCGATCGCCACCGGGCGTGACGGTGCTGCCGGTTGGCTGCCCCTGGCAGCGTGGATCAAGGTCGCTTCTCTGGCCCAGGTGCGGGATCAGGTGGGGGCCAACAATGCTGCCTCCAAGGATCGCGCCAGCGGCATGGCGCGCCTCGATGGCCTGCGTGTGCCGTTGCTGGCGGTGCGTTTCTGACCGTATGACAAAAGAGGCGTCGCCCCCTGTGGGAGCGACGCCTCTTTGTTTGTGTCACGGTGCCGCGCTTCAGACTTCGTCGGCGACGGCCCGGCGCAGACGTACCGAGATCCGACTCTGCATTTCCATCGCCAGGCTGAGGAAGGTCGGCACGAGGAACAGTGTGAACACCGTCGACACCAGGAGACCACCGATGACGACGCTGCCGAGTCCACGGTACAGCTCGGACCCGGCCCCCGGGAACAGCACCAGGGGCAACATGCCAAAGGCACTGGTGATCGTCGACATGAAGATCGGGCGCACACGGCTTTCGACGGCGCGACGGATCGCCTCCCGCGGGTCGATGCCGGGCTCGTCATGCAGCACGTTGAGCGTCTGATGCACGATCAGGATGGCGGCGTTGACGACCACACCGATGAGGATGACGAAGCCGAGCATGGTCAGGATGTCGAGCGGCTGGTAGCCGATCAGCCAGTTGACGGCGGCCAGGCCCAGAATCCCACCGGCGGTTGCCGGGGGCACGCTGAGCATGATGACGAAGGGATAGAGGAAACTCTCATAGAGCGACGCCATCAGCAGATAGGTGATCAGCAGCGCCAGAAGGAAGTTCCACTGCAGCGCTTCCTGCGTTTTGGCCAGATCGTCGGCTGTCCCTGAAAGGTGCAGGTCGTACGGCGGCGCCAGTTCGCCGGAGGTACGCAGGGGTTCGATGATCTGCGTCTGGATCTTCTCGATGGCTGATTCCAGAGGCGTCGTTTCCGGGGGGATGATGCGGATGGTGATGGCCCGATTGCGCTCGATGTGGTTGATCTGTTCTGGTCCA
>JAQCJA010000244.1 GCA_027593305.1 bacterium | reverse complement strand
TCCAGCACGCCGCCCGCTGGCGGCCAACGCCAGGGCCAGCGTCGACGACACGAGGGTCTTGCCAATGCCGCCCTTACCCCCCGTGACGGCGATGATCTGCGAGATGCCGGCCAGGCGACGGTCGATGACGGCCAGACGCGGGTCCATCATGAGATTTCCCGCGACGCAATCTGATCCAGGAGTTCGACTTCTTCGAGCCAGACCCCTCGCCCTGCGACGATGGAAAAATCGGGGCTGCCGCACTGGGGACACTGCACATAGGAGTGGGCCAGTTCCGGCACAAAGTGGATCGCCTCGAGTTGCTTGGCATCGGGTGGTGTATCGAGATCCGCAAAGTGGAAGTCGTGGCCACAGCCACGGCAGGACAGGGCCGCCGGTTCGATGTCCAGTTGTACCTGCATGTCGGCTACCAACGGCTCGTGGGAGGGACGCACCGCATCCAGGCAATCGCGCAGGATATCGACCTCTATCTGCTGCAACTCCCCGACTTTGACCATGATACGTCGCACAGGGCGCTGCTGTTGGCGCGCCAGATTCAGCGCCGTCACCATGATACCTTCGGCCAGGGCAATCTCGTGCATATCTCAACTTTCGGGTTCGACCGCTGCGGGACGATGCAGGGCATCAGCGTCGGCACTCGGCAGCAACACACGGAAACAACTGCCCTCGCCGAAGGTGCTGTCGAGTTCCACAGATCCGTGCCAGCGATGCACGAGTCGGCGCACGATCGACAGCCCGACACCGGTGCCCAACTCACCGCTGGCCTTGGCCGCATCGGTTCGATAGAAGCCGCGGAAAATACGCTCTCTGTCTGCCTCGGCGACACCGATCCCGGTGTCGGCGACTTCGATGCAGATCCGTGCGCCTCGGCGGCTGAGGTGCAGCGATACTTGGCCACCAGAGGGGGTGTACTTCACGGCGTTGTCCAGCAGATTCCCGAAGATGCGCCCCACGTCCTGGCTCTCGGCGTAGACGAGCACACCGCTGAGGTCATCCACCTGCAATTGCACACCCTTGTGTGCAGCGCGCTCCTGTTGGGTCTCGAGGACCGGCGCCAGGCTCGTGGCCAGCACCACCACTTGCGGCTCCGTGTGCAGCGACGGTCGTTGTGCGTAGGCCAGATCGAGCAGATCGCGCACGAGGGCCAGCAGTTCATCCACCCGACGACACGCACGCGCCACCAGATCGGCCTGCACAGGCGTCAGGTCTCCGGCAAAGGGGATCGCCGCAAACAGCCCCGCCATGACAGCCAGGGGCGCTTGCAGTTGGTGATGGGTGGTACGCGCAAACCAGGCCCGTTCGTCGCTCAGCGCTTGCGAATCGGCGTAGGCACGAGCGCTGACAATGGCAACGGCGGCGAGGTTTGCGAGGTTGCGCAGAAAGGCGACTTCATGTTCGGAAGTGGGGCGCAGCGTCGAGGCGTAGACGCGAATCACGCCGATCGGTCGGCCTCGAGTCTGCAGGGCGACGCAGACGATCGCCTGGATCCCTTCGCTGCGGGCCATGTCGGGGTACTGCAGCACCTGATCAGCGGCGACGTCCCGTACCTGGACAACTTCGCCAGCCAGGGCCTGCGCCACCATGGCGCTGCGGGCGACCTCGACCGGACCCTTCGCCAGATAGCCTTCACTCAGACCGTACGAAGCGGCAGGCAACACGGACGTGCCCGCATCATCGAGCAGGCCGATGGAGCAGCCTTTGGCGCCCAGCAGTTCGGTTGCCTGCCTGGCGATCAAACGCAGAACCTGCTCCAGATCAAGCGTTGCATGCACCTTCTGCCCGAGTTCGAACAGCGCCTGCATTTCGTGGAAGGCTCGATCGAGTCGGACCTGCGCATCGGCAACGACTTGTTCCTTGCGCCGCAGGGCACCGGCAATGGAACTGGTGAGGAAGGCGCTGAGTACGAAATAGGCGGTGAGATGAACCCAGCACTGGACATGACCGCTGCCGGGGTGCAGGTGACCGATCGGGCCGGCGTCAACGATCTGCCACCAGCCTTGTTGCTCAGCCATCGTCAGCACACCGATCACGGCGGTGGCGATCGCCGCCTGCACCCAGGCTGCCGCACCAGGCAGCAGCAGTGCGCCGATGATGATGTGGAGGATGTAGGCCAGGGCCACCGGGCTCTGCACGCCACCCGTGAAATGCACGAGGGCGGTCAGCGCGATCCAGTCGAAGGCGACCTGAGCGTAGAGGCGCACACCCCACGTGCCGGCGTGGCGCCGTTGCAGCGTCAGGAACAGGCCGTTGTAGCCGGCGACGCCGATGCCGATGATGATCAGCGGCGACAGGTCGTAGCGGGCACCAGGAGCGGTAACTGATAGCCAACCGCCGATCAGGATGCCCGCTGCCGCCAGCCAGCGCAGGCGGATGAAGAAGCTCAGGCGTTCATCGAGCTCACGTTCGAGCGGAATGGAAGCGCTTATGAGACATGCATCACTCATGACGCTCCCTCCATGTGGCGTGCCTGCACCCACGGGCCCGGACGAGCCCCGACCGAGACTCGCAGCAGCCCCGGTCGTTCATCCCACGAGCTTCTCCCGCAGCAGCGACAGCAGCGTCCTGCTGTCAACGGGCTTCTGGAGCACGCCTGCCAGGCCCAGATCGGCATAGCTGGTCGTCTGTCGCAGGGCGTCACCGGTGGAGCTGAGCATATAGATTGGCACCGGCTCCCCCAAGGCCCGGATCTGGGTGACGAAACTGGTGCCGGCGTCGATCTCTTCCATCATGAGGTCGACGATGATCAGGTCCGGCCGCTGGCGCCGGTAGACGCGCACACCCTCCTCGGCGCTGGCCGCCTGCTCGACCACGTAGCCACTGGCACTGAGAATCACCCGCAGGCTCTCGCGAATGTCAGGATCATCATCGATGCACAGGATGACGTGTTTACCCTCTTGCATGGTTATCCCTCCGCAGCTTGAGCGGTCTGCCTGCCAGGCCGACACCCCGGGACCATCGCTGCCACACGCAGGCTGTGACGCAGATCGTGGCACAGGATCATCGGCACCATGAACTGTAACGCCGCCGCCAGGTTCTCCACTGCGCCGGTCGACAGGAGTTCGCCAAATTCATCGAATTCGTACCCCCGGATGCCCAGGGCATACCCCTGTGGTGCGCTGCCCGTCAGCTCTGCCGCCAGGGCCAGGATCTGTTCGGGTTCGGCGCCGTGACTGGAAAAACCAAGCGACGCCCGTGGTGTCACCTGGTGCAGGAAGAAGGGCTCGGCGCCTGTGATCGCCGCGTCGACAAAGAGGACGACATCATGCGCTGCCGCCGTCATGGCATCCTCCACCGTGAGCTGGTAGTCGACGTCAACGGTCACCCCCGCGAGATTCTCGCGCTCCAGGGCCGCACCAAAGGCGGGGCCAAGGCCATCGTCGAGGCGGCCAGGATTGCCGTAGCACAATGCCAGCATGCGAGCCGCGCCCGTCATCCCCGGACCCGCTCGTCGATGCGTGTGCCCTCATGATCGTAGAGCTCGATCGTCAGCGGCATCTGCCCCATGGCGTGCGTCGCGCAGGACAGGCAGGGATCGTAGGCTCGGATGGCAACCTCGATATGGTTGAGCATGCCCTCGGTAATCTCCATTCTGCCCGACAGGTGGTCTTCGGCAACCTTCTGTACCGAGCGGTTCATCGGCTCATTGTTGCTCGTCGTCGAGACTATGAGATTGGCCATCGTCACCTGATCCTTCTCGTCCACCTTGTAGTGGTGGAACAGCGTGCCGCGCGGCGCTTCGATGATCCCGACGCCCTCGGCGCGACGCTCCCCGTTGACCACCAGATCTGTCCCCTGCAGGTCGGTGTCGTTGAGCAGCTGCTGGATGCACTCGACGGAATGCAACAACTCGATCATACGAGCCCAGTGATACCCCATGGTGACGTGACATGGTTTGCCATCGGTCACCGCCGCGAACTCCTGTCGTGCCTGCTCCGCCTCGGGCGTGGTGAAGCGGTCGGCGTTGTTCACCCGCGCCAGTGGACCCACGCGATACCAGCCATGTTCAGGGCCGAGAGACTTGATGAAGGGAAACTTCATGTAGCTCCACGGGCGGACCTCCTCATTCAGATACTGATCGTACAGCTGATTGTCGACGTGATCGAAGATGATCTCACCGTCGCAGGTCGTCGCCCGCAAGCCCCCATCGTAGATCTCGTAGCTGCCATCGGCGGCAGCGAGGCTGAGGTAGTTGGAATCAAGACTGCCGAAATCGGCCAGCGTCGCCAGATTGTCGATGGTATACCCCCTGGCAATGTCGACAACACCCCGGGCCCAGGTCATCATCTGCCCGATGTCCTTGAGGAATCCATCTCGCTCCGCGATGGAGAGGTTCTTGTTGATGCCTCCGGGGATCGCACCGGTACCATGGATTTTTTTGCCCGCCGTCGCTTTGATGATCTCCTGGCCAAACTTGCGCATCATGACCCCCTGCACGGCCAGGTCCCTATGCGCCGCGGCGACGCCGATCACATTGCGCATGGCGACATCAGCGTCGAAACCAAAGAGCAGGTCCGGCGAGCACAGATGGAAGAAGTGCAGCGCATGTGATTGCAGGAACTGCCCGTGATGCATCAACAGACGCATCTTCTCCGCCGTAGGGGTCAACTTGTCAGCACCAACGATGCGATCGAGGGCCTTGGCCGCCGCCAGGTGGTGGCTCACGGGACAAATGCCGCACAGCCGCTGCACCAGTACCGGCACTTCCCACAGCAGGCGCCCCTGGATAAAGCGCTCGAAGCCGCGAAACTCGACAATGTGCAGTCGCGCCTGCTTCACCTTGTTGTCCTCGTCCAGCAGAATCGACACCTTGCCGTGCCCCTCGACGCGGGTCACGGGCTCGATGACGATTCGGCGATCACCAGTTGTTGTAGTCAACGCGGACTCTCCCTCGCACGTCTTCAGTCGTATTTGATCAGGCCGTAGGGCAATTCGATGGGCTTGTTGGCAAGCAGCGCCACCAGCGCCTCCCAGATCGTATCCGCAGGTGGTGGGCATCCCGGCAGATGGTAGTCCATCTTCACGACCTCCTGCGCCGGACGGACCTGGTCGAGCAGCAGGGGGATCTCATTGTCGTCTGGGATACTGCCGCTCGGGTTGTACACCGTGATCCCATGCACATAGGCTTCCTCGAGGCATTCACGCAGGGGGATCTGATTGCGCAGGGCGGGTATGCCACCCATCGTGGCACAGTCGCCGAGGGAAATGAGGATGTCGCAGTGCGCCCGAAAATCGCGCAGGACCCGCACGTTCTCCTCGTTGGCACAACCACCCTCGATGAGGCCGACCGTACAGCGACCGGTGAACGCCTTGATATCGTTGATCGGCGATTTGTCGAAGTCGACGAGCTCTACCAGTTCGAGGATGCGCTCGTCGATGTCGAGGAGGGACATATGGCAACCAAAACATCCCGCCAGTGACGTCGTGGCGACTCTCGGTTTGGCCATCTCTTTCCTCATCAGGTCAGGCAGGTTCGGCGCTACGGCGCCGCTCGATTGCGGTGCCGATGGGTTCGATGTCGTAGAGTCGCTGGCCGACGGCTGTGTGGAAACCGACCCGTTTCGGCAGCAGCGCCCCGACGGGACAGATCCCGATCGCCCTGTCAGTGACGTCGATGTTGCTGTTCTTCAGGTTTGCGTCGCTGTTGATCCCAAGATGGCGCTTTGCTCCACGGCCGAGGAACTGGAAAACGTTCTTGCCGTCGATATCGCGCGAAGCGCGCACGCAGCGGGCACACAGAATACAGCGATTGCGATCGATGAAGATGTCCGGATGGGTGGCGTCGACATTCTGTGCCGGAAACTGCAGGGCGAACTTCGGTGCAGTGATGCCGAAGCGATAGGCGATGGCCTGCAGTTCACAGTTGCCACTCTTCTCGCAGAACATGCAGTAATGGTTGCCCTCAACGAAGAGCATCTCGATGATGTCGCGGCGGATGTGCTGCGTCTGTTCTGAGTTGTTCTCCACCACCAGCCCGTCGCTGGCCGGCTGAGTACACGAGGACTGGGGCCGACCGTTGACGAGCACGGTGCAGACACGACAGCTGCCGTATGGTTTCAGTTCCGGATGGGCGCACAATCTCGGGATGTAGATGCCGGCGGCGTCCGCCGCTTCCATAATGGTCTGTCCCGCCGTCGCTTCGATGCGGATGCCATCGATGGTAAACTTGATGGGGTTCATGCGGTCTCCTGCAGTCCTGGCGTGTGCACGGAGGCATGCCCGGCAATGGCCGCCGCCCCGGCAACCGCCGCCTCCAGGTCGAAGGTCGGATTCATCCCGTCGACGGTGATGGTCTGCGTCTGGTAGATTTCGGCAAAGCCCTCGAGTGTGCTCAACACCGGGTTCGGTGAAGTCTGCCCCAGGCCACAGCGACTGGCGCTCTTCACGGTGATCGCCAACTCGCGCAGTTGCGCCAGCTCTGCCTGGCCGACTCTGCCGGCCATGACGTTCTCGATGCCCTGCTTCAGCAGCACGTTGCCGACACGGCAGGGCGTGCAATAGCCACAACTCTCATCAACGAAGAACTCCAGGAAGGCGTGCACGACCTCGAGCAGATCGCGCTTGGGACCGAAGACCATGACGGCACCACCCGTGGCCAGATCGTCGTAACAGATCTGGCGACCAAAGTCGGCGGCGCCAAGCATCTGACCACTGGGGCCACCCATCTGTACGGCCCTGGCGTCCTCGGCCCCAACGAGTTTCAACACTGCGGCAAGGGTGGTGCCGAACTCCACTTCGTAGACGCCCGGGGACCGGCAATCACCACTGACACTCAGCAGCTTCGTGCCGCTGCTGCCGCTGGATCCCATTCTCGCGAACCAGCCGGCGCCGCGGTCGAGAATTCGTGGCACGCAACAGAACGTCTCGGCATTGTTGACAACCGTGGGGCAGTCAAGATAGCCGTGCTGTGCCGGGAAGGGCGGGCGGGTTTTGGGATCACCTCGAAGCCCTTCGCAGGAACTGATCAGTGCTGTCTCCTCGCCACAGACGTAGGAGCCGGCACCCAGTTGGATGCGTATGTCGAAGTCGAAGCCGTGCTTGCCACAGAC
>JAQCJA010000243.1 GCA_027593305.1 bacterium | reverse complement strand
ATTGCCGCCCTCGCCGCAAATGCCGGGCTCGAGGTGGATCTGCTGGATCTGGCCGATGGCGATGACCCGACGGGGCGCGCACGTCGCGGCATGGAGTCGCTGATCAGCCTGCGGCCGGCGCCCTTGTATCTGCCAGAGTTGACCGAAAGAATCCATCCGGGCCGTCTCGAGGAACCCGCTGAGGCGATCGCCCGAGCGGACTGGGTCATCGAAGCGATCGTCGAGAATCTCGCTCTCAAGCAACGGCTCTTTGAACGCGTCATGCCGCACCTGGCGGCGCATGCAATCGTCTCGAGCAACACATCCGGACTGTCCATCGCCGCTCTTGCTGAGGGCTTCGAGCTGGACGTGCGGCAGCGTTTTCTTGGCGTCCACTTCTTCAACCCACCACGCTACATGAAGCTTGTGGAGATCATCCCCGGGCCGGATACGCTGCCCGTCCATGTGGCGGGCATGGCAGAATTCGTCACCGACAGACTGGGCAAAGGTGTCGTGCCCTGCAGGGACACGCCCAATTTCATCGCCAACCGCCTCGGTGTGTTTGCAATCGCTGATGCGGTGCATCGAATGACCGAATCAGCTCTGACCGTAGAGGAAGTTGACGCTGTCACTGGCGTCCTGCTCGGGCGGCCGCGCAGTGCGACGCTGAGACTGTGTGATCTGATCGGTCTCGACACCTTGCTGCATGTAGCGGCAACGTCCCAGCACGGGTTGGCACCCCACGCAGGGCGCGAACGCTTCGCGCCGCCGAAGTTGGTGCAGGCTCTGGTTGACGGTGGTCGACTGGGTGCCAAGACATCTGCCGGGTTCTATCGCAAGAGCGCCGATGGATTGGAAGCGATCGACCTGGACACATTGTCGTATCGCCCGGCACAGGTCATCGAGTCCGCGCTGCCCATGCGTGGCCCACTGGGTGAGCGTCTTGCTGCCGTATGGGATGCGACGGACTCGCTCGGCGTGTTTGCTCGGGAACATCTGGTGGCGACACTGGCGTACTGTGCCCGGTGCGCCGCCGAGATCGCTCACGGTCTGGAAGATGTCGATCGAGCGATGCGCTGGGGATTTAACTGGGAGGCGGGTCCCTTCGAGATGATCGATCTGATCGGGGCGCAGAAAATCTGCGATGCTGTCGTGGCCACAGGAGGCACACCACCCCCCCTGTTGGAGAGCATCACCCAACAGCAACCGGCGCAAGTCTATAGCGAAGCCGGTGCCAGGATCCTGGCACCATCCGGCAAGGGACACAGGGCGCCAAGGACGGACGCAGCCCCGACAGACGACGAACTGCTTCGTGGGGGAGAGGTCCGAATGGAAGCCGAGGGGGTGCGTCTCGTCGATCTCGGAGATGGCAACGCCGTCGTCGAACTGCGAGGCAAGCTGAACACGCTGCCGCCGGATGTGCTGCGCAGCGTGCTGCAGGTGATCGAGCCGCAAACATCTGAGGTGCTGGTCCTGACGGGTGCGGGCGGAAATTTCTCCGCCGGCGCCGATCTGAAGTACGTGATGCAGCTGCTGGATGCGGAGGATTGGGACGAACTGGAAGGCTACCTGCAGCTCTTTCAACAGACGACAACGGCCGTGCGCTATGCACCGGTCCCCGTTGTTGCCGCGGCTCAGGGGCTGGCCCTTGGCGGTGGTTGCGAACTGTGCCTGACCGCTGCGGCTCGAGTCGTTGCAGGGGAACTGCGCATGGGCCTGGTGGAGGCGAAAGTCGGGCTCATCCCCGGGGCCGGGGGCTGCAAGGAGATGGTGCGTCGGTTCGGTACGAATGTGGAGGCCCTCTTCGTGACCTTGCAGCAGGGGCTGATTTCGGACAACGCCATGCAGGCCCGGCAATTCGGTTTCCTCGATGCGGGGGATCCGATCCAACTCAATGCGGAGCGTCTGCTGCAGCCGGCGATTCACCGTGCCCGGCAGCTGATCGCGCAGGGGTGGACGAGAGCCCAGGATGCGCCCCTTGCTGTGGCTGGTGCAGAGACGCAGGCCCGCATCGAAGACAACCTGGCCGCCGCCTTTGCCGCTGGAGACCTACTGGAGCATGATGTAGTGGTAGGGCGGGCCCTCGCCTGGGTCCTGTGCGGTGGTGGCGAGGCGGGCCCACTCAGCGAGACGCGCTTGCTGGAACTGGAGCGGGAGGCGTTCCTGCGACTCTGTGGTACAGCTGCCACTCGCGCCCGTATTGAGCACATGCTGCGCACAGGCAAGGCGCTGCGCAATTGACCAGGGGGTATGACGGATGGCACTGAGAACGGCGGACCAGTATCTGGCAGGGCTACGGGATGGGCGCTTCGTCACGTTCAAGGGCGAACGGGTCAAGGATGTGACGACCCATGAACACCTCGGCATCGGCGCCCGGCACACGGCGCTGGATTTCGAACTGGCGGAGATGGCAGAGCATCGCCAACTGTTCACCTGGACCGATGATGACGGACAGACGCACAGCCGCTACTACAAGCGCCCGGAGAATTCGCAGGACCTGCTCAACCGCCGGGAGATGATCGAGACCTCCACACGCATCGGTGACAGCGTTGTGTTGCTCGTCAAGGAAATCGGCACGGACGCGCTGTTTGCCCTCGATCTGGTGAGTCGTGTTGTCGATGCCAAGGCAGGCACCCAGTACAACAAGCGTGTCGCCGCCTTCCATCAACACTGCCGCGATAACGATCTGACGCTGGCCGTGGCACAGACGGACGTAAAGGGCGACCGCAGCCTGCTGCCCAGTGAGCAGGAACACCCCGATTACTTCGTGCACATCGTCGAGGAACGGGAGGATGGCATCATCGTGCGCGGCGCCAAGGCGCATACGACAGGCACACCCTTCGTGGATGAGATCATCGTGTTGCCGACCCGGGCGATTGCCGAGGCGGACGCCGCCTATGCTGTTGCCTTTGCGATCCCGGTGAACACACCCGGCGTCAAACTGCTGGCCAGTCCCTTCGGCGGCGGCCATTCACTGGGCGCCTTCCACTCCCCCGTCAGTTCCCGTCACCGACTCGTTGATACTCTGACCGTATTCGATGATGTCTTTGTGCCGAAGGAACGGGTGTTTCTGCAGAAGGAGTGGCAGGCGGCGGGCTTCCTCGCCAATACCTTTGTTGAATTCCACCGTTTCACGGCGATCTCGTACAAGCCACCCCTGTGTGATCTGTTCATCGGCGCTGCGGCGCTGCTGGCACAGTACAACGGCATCCACAAAGTCAGCCACGTGCGTGACAAACTCACCAAGCTCATCACCTGGACCGAGACGGTACGGGCTCTGAGTCGGGCGGCGGCCTTCGACTGCCGCGTCACCGACTTTGGGCTGGCGGTGCCCAATATCATACAGACGAATCTGGCCAAGTATCACTTCGCCGCGCACTATCACGAAGCCATCTGCTGGGTGCAGGACATTGCCGGGGGACTGGTGGTAACCGGCCCGGACGAAGCGGATATGGCCAGCGCTGTGACCCGTCCGTTTATCGACCGGTTTCTCGGCGGCGCAGGTGTCAACGCCGAAGACCGCCTGAAAGCGCTCAACCTGGTGCACGACCTGACGGCATCCGATTTCGGCGGCTACAACCAGCTGCTCTCCATCCACGCCGAAGGCAGCCTGGAAGCGCAGAAGATCACCATCTACCGCGACTACGACCTCGACCGCTGCAAGGACCTCGCAGCAGGCATCATCGACGTGGAGTGGAAGTAGCGACCAACTCGGGGCCCGTGACAGGAGAAAATCGCGCCCGCCCGGAGTGAACAGGAAAATCGCGCAGCGATTTTCTCAAGCGGCCGGCAGGGAGGGGAGGGGCAGGGACTAGGCCGCCGTCCACCCCCCGTCGACGTACAACGTTGTGCCGGTGATGTAGCTGGCGGCGTCGGAGCACAGAAAGACGACGGGCGCCGCGACCTCTTCCGGTTGACCGAAACGACCCATGGGTGTTCGCCCCTCCACCCAGCGCCGCAGTTTGTCGCGCCGCTGCACCTCCGCCGTCATCTCCGTCTCGATGTATGCCGGCGCCACGGCATTGACGCGCACGCCGCGTTGGGCCCACTCGACGGCCATCGTCCGCGTGATCGCCGCCAGCGCCCCCTTCGAGGCGTTGTACGCGGCGATACGAGGCAAGGCCCGGTCGGCGCCAATGGAGGTCATGTTGACCACGGCACCCCGTCCATGCGCAAGCATCGGTGCGCAGATCCTGCGCGTTACCCGCATGGTGCCCTCCAGGTTGACGCTGAGGATGCTGGTCCAGGCGTCGTCGTCGAGATTCTCCACAGCATCCACGTGGGGGCTGATGGCAGCGTTGTTGACGAGGATATCGGCACCGTCGGGCCAGTGCGCATGTAATCTATCGGCGAGTTCATCGGCGCCACCAGCGGCGCCTATATCGGTGGTGATGGCAAAGGCACGGTGGCCGAGTTCCTGGATCACCGCCACGACTTCTCCCAACTGTCCTGCGCTACGGCTCGTGACAGCGACCTCAGCGCCGGCATGGGCCAGGGCCAGGGCGCAGGCGCGCCCGATGCCTCTGCCGCCGCCGGTGATCAGGGCGCGACGACCGTCGAGGCGGAAAGGCGTTGGGGCGGCGGCACTCATGTGTGCAGGTCTCCGGATTCGTGTCGGGTCAACCGTGGAACGGATGGGCCAATATAGGGGCATCGTGGTATGACGGAAGCGTGGGGCGCAGAAACACACCACCGTGTCGTCGCCTTGTGTGCTCTCGCCTTCAATGCGCAGGCGCAGGCGCGACTCCTGGCGTTGCTCCCCCAGGACATGGCATCTCAGGCAGGGGACTGGCTGCGACGGTCGGCGGAACTTGCCGCAGAGGCGACGTCGAATCTGGAGGTGGCCCTGCTGGCGCGTTGTCCGGTGCCCGACGACGATGATGCTGGAACGGATCTGCCAGCCGATCTGCCAGCCGATCTGCCAGCCGATCTGCCAGCCGATGCACCCGGGACCGATCTGCCAGCTGATCTGGCGACCGATGCACCCGGGACCGATTTGCCGGAAGTTCTGCTCGCCTGCCTGCTGGCAGGGGCGCCCGTGAGGGATGCGGCGGCCCTGTTGGCGCAACTGCCGCTGACAACGCAGGGCCAGGTGCTGGCGCTGGTGGCGACGTCGACACCGGCCAGCATCGTTCGGGCAGTGGACCGGGACGGGCCGGGTGCTGCTTTTCGCAGGGTCCTGGTACTCGTTGGCACGGCAGTTGTGCTGACAACTGTGGCGATCCTGTTGCTGTCAGGTAGAGACCAGCATGCCGCCGGCAGACGTACGATGCCAGTCCCACAAATGTCGGACCCGGAATCCGCCCAGGGGAAATCCGGCAGTCGATTGCTGGCGGCAGCCGGCGCACCTGGCCCACTGCAAGCGGGGGAGATGCTGAAAGCCTCGGGGACGGCAGATGTCATCCTCGATTTTCCCAACGCGGGCGGGGCGTCGGTGGCCGTCGCCCCCGATGCCGAGGTTGAGGGCCTGGAACCAGCCCGGGGGACAACTCAAGGATACGGAGCCTGCGGGCGAAGAAGATGCACGACTGTATCTGCGAGTCGGCCGCGTAACAGTAACCACTGTGCGGGGGGCGTTCACTGTACGAACGCCCCTCGGCGAGATCGTTGGCAACGCCGGCAGCATCTTTGCTGTACGCGTCGTGCTCGATGCATCGACGACGGCAACGGCACGTCAGGGCACAGTGGAGGTATGGTCGTTGACGGGGCGCCGGCTGGCACAGACAACGCCAGGGCAGAGACTACGCATCGACAGCTCCGGCAGAGTCGAGCTAAGTCCTTAGCAGGTCTGAAGAAAACTCAAGAAATGGGGTTGATCTTCCACAGAGAGCCACTTATACTTTGGCATCTCCTGAAGTAAAGAGAAGTAAAACGAGCGTCCATACCAGTTCGGGTTCCCCACTCGAAGCGACGTTCGGCAGCACCTCTCCCCGTTGTAAATCCCTGGCATCCGTCCCCACGGGTGTCTGTACTACCACTCCCTATACCATGTTCGATCTATCGGTCGGACAAATTATCTCGTTCTGCGGACCTGTCGGCGCAGATCGCGTTGCGTAGTTGCCAAGTCCTGTCCCGCTCCCGTGCCATCTCATTCTGGGGGAGGACTCACAGCTGCCGTTTGGAGGGGTGCACATGGCCACACTACAGACCGATACGTTGGTCGATCAGTATTTTCATGAAATCGAAAGCTCCGTCGGCTTGTCGTCGAAGGAAGAAGTCGCCATTGCTGAACGGATTCAACAGGGCGACGAAGCAGCACTGACGGAACTCGTGCAGGCCAACCTGCGGTTCGTCGTCAGCGTCGCCAAGGGGTATCAGAACCTTGGACTGCCACTGTCCGACCTGATCAATGAAGGCAACCTGGGTCTGATGGTCGCAGCCAGACGCTTTGACGGATCTAAGGGCTTCAAGTTCATCTCGTATGCTGTGTGGTGGATTCGCCAGTCGATCCTGCAAGCGCTGGCGGAACAGTCCCGCATCGTACGCCTGCCGCTGAATCGTATCGGCGAGTTGACCAAGGTCAACAAGTGCATGACCAAGCTCGAGCAGCGCCTGGGACGCGTTCCGGAGGTCGACGAAATCGCTGAAGAGCTCAACTCAAACCCCGATGATATGGATATGCTGCTGCGCCTGGCGCAGCGTCCGGTCTCGTTGGAGACACCATGTGACGATCAGGAACCGCATCGTTGCCTGGGCGATCTGCTCCCCGACGACAGCCTGCCAGCATGTGACGATGTGCTGTCCGATGGCGAGCTGAAGGACGAGATCCAGACGGCGATGGATGCTCTGACCGAGGGCGAAGCGCGTGTGCTGAATATGTACTACGGTCTTGACGGTCAGGAACCGATGACCCTGGAAGAGATCGGTACGTATGTGGGCCGCACGCGCGAACGCGTTCGCCAGATCAAGGAGAAGGCGCTGCAGAAGTTGCGCCATCCAAATCGCAGTGAGATCCTCAAGGAGTACTACGGTGAAGACGCGTAACGACGTGGTGCGGGCATGTGTCGAATTCTTGACACATGTCGACGGCACCGGTAATTTTTCGCGATCCTTCTGACTGATCCGGCGTAGCTCAGTTGGCAGAGCG
>JAQCJA010000242.1 GCA_027593305.1 bacterium | reverse complement strand
GGCTCTGCCCGCCCAACGACGTGCCGCCATCGAAATCCAGCTGCAGAACATACCCTCGCCCGCCCGAGCGGAAGGAACGCGCCCATGACCACCCCGTCACGCCCCCCCGGCCCCCACACTGTCCCCAGAGGACAGGCGACGGTGGTGCCGGTTCTGGGTATGCACCGCAGCGGCACGTCGATGTTCACCCGAGCCCTGAACCTGCTGGGAATGGCTCTCGGGGAACCTCTCATGCAGCCACAGGCTGATAATCCTAAATGGTTCTGGGAGAATGAGTTCTTCTATAACGCAGACATGCGTTTGCTGCATGCAATGGGATGCCACGTCAGTGGGTACGGGTCGGGCGTGCAGTTGCTGCGGATCCCTGCCCTCAGTCAGAAGGTTGAGCGTTCGATCGACAATCTGGGGGTGATCGACAACTATGTCGCCAACCAGTTCGGCCGCAGCCCCATCTGGGGATGGAAGGACCCGCGCAGTGTGCTGCTGTTCCCCTTCTGGTTGAGCAGTCTCGTGGAGTTGGGCTTCCGCCGCATTCGCCCGACGGTCATCATCCGGCATCCAGCGGCCGTGGTCCGCTCCATGGCACGCAGAACCGACCTGGCAGCCCTGGCGCGCTCATCTGGCGGCTCTGCCGAGGAGTTGGCGTTACAGATGTGGCCGGCCTACAGCCAGGTCCTGCTGGACCTCCTGGAGCAGACAGATTCTTTTGTCAGTGCCCACGAGTGGTATCTCGACCGTGATTCAGCCCGGGACGAACTCTACCGCTGCGTTGAATACCTGGGCATGCCAATCTCTGCCACGGGCATGACGGAGGCCTTGCAGTGGCTGGACCCTGGAGCCGTGCACCGCGGCGATACCGATCCGCTCGCCGAACTGCCTGGCGCAGCAGGAGGCCCTGCTGCTGCACGGAGACCTGCTGTCCCGCGCCCGCGCCCAGAGGGCCCGCTGGCGCCTGCGGGACGCCGCCTGAGTACCCGCCTCTCAGCCCGGATCTGCCGCCAGTTCATCATAGATCTGCTCGAGCCGCTGCACCTGCCGCTGGGCGTCATACTCTGCCTCGACGTGTCGACGTCCGTGTCTCCCCATTTCCGCCCAACGCTCCGGTGTCGCCAGCATCTGCCGCAATACGTCGACGAGAGCGTCGGCGTCTCCCTCAGCAGCCAGCATCCCCGAACCCCCGTCGATGACGTATTCGGGAATGTCAGCATGCGTCGTGGCCACGACGGGAACGCCGGCTGCCTGCGCATCGAGCAGCACAACCGGCGCGCCACCCTCAGAGTCTCCATCCGTTGCCGTCCGACTAGGGACAAGTAGCAGGTCAGATAGTTCAAGTTCTTGCAACACTTGATGATAGGTACATACACCGAGCATCTTTGTGCGCCCTTCGAGCCCCGCCTCCACAATGGCTGCATGGATCTTGTCCCGTTCCGGTCCATCACCGATGATCGTGACCTGGAGATCAACACCTGGCGCTCCCTGCAGGGCCCGGCCCAGGGCTCGCAGGCCATCGGGGAAACCCTTCTTCTCGCGGAAGTGACCACACATCAGTACGCGCGCCACGTCCGTGGGCTGGCGTTCCCGGAAGCGGATCAGCCGGGTATCGACACCAAGGTGATGGATGCGAATGCGCTCGAGTGGTCCCCCGGCAGCAGCGATGTGGCCCACCATGTGTGATCCCTCAGCGAGAAACAGCCTGCCCCGAGCGAACAACTCCGCATAGCGGCGACGCCACTCAGGCAGCCGGGCGTAACTGGTCGCATCGGCCCCGTAGAAGGTTGTCAGCAGAGGCAATCCCGTCGCCCGGATCGCCCGCAGGCAGCGACAGCCCTGGTAGCCGAAGTGAGCGTGTACGACGCGGGCCCCGGCACCCTGCAGAACTCCGGCATAGAAGGGGTACTCACCGGTCCACTTGCGGATGATCCTGTTGAGCAGCCCTCTGGCGACGTCCAGATTCTCCGCCGTCCACAGGTCGGTTACCGGATACTGACTCAAGTTGCGCGCCTCCTGGGTCAGCACCAGCGGGTGCCAGCGCTGCAACCAGGCGATCTGATTGTGAATCCAGGCGCCGCCACCATCCCAGAGAAACGGTGTGGCACAGTGGGCGACAACGGGCTTGCTGTCGATCACCACGTCACGACACCATCCCTTCAGGGCTTTGACAGGAGCCGGAACCCCCTCTATTCTGGCAGCCACCAAACAAACCGCGAGGCAGCAGATGATCCGCCCCTACCTCCCCCAGGACCTGGGCCGCCTGAAGCAGATCACGGAGATCTGCTTCGATGGCGTCTCCATCGACCGCAATATCGAGGAGAAATTCGGCCCCATCGGCGATCAGGACTGGCGCTTCCGCAAACTGCGGCACATTGACGCTGACGTTTCCGGGGACAATGCCCGCTGCGTCTTCGTCTTTGAGGAGGAGGGTGAAGTCCTCGGCTACATAACAACTCGCCTCGACAAGGACACCCATATCGGCTGGATCCCCAACATGGCCGTGGATCCGGCATTCCAGGGACGAGGCCTGGGCCGGCAGTTGATGGCGCACGCCCTGGAGTTCATGCGCAGTCAGGGCATGGAAGCTGCCAAGATAGAGACCCTGGAACAGAACCCTGTGGGTTCGCAGTTCTATCCGGATGTCGGCTTCGAGGAAGTCGGGCGCCAGATTCACTATTTGATGCGATTGTAGGGAAAGGAAGACCAAAGGATGTCTGATCGTAACAAGGAACTGGCGGCACGCAAGGCCGTGGAATACATCCGCGACGGCATGGTTGTCGGCTTGGGCACGGGTTCAACGGCGGAATTCGCCATTCGTGCTCTCGGCGAAAGGGTCGAGAAAGAGGGGCTCGAAATCCAGTGTGTGCCCACCTCGGAGGCGTCCGCGGCGCTGGGTGAGGAACTGGGACTCGACATGCAAAGCCTCGAGGACAATCCCGTCATCGATCTGACGATTGATGGCGCCGACGAAGTCGACCCAAATCTCAATCTCATCAAGGGACTCGGTGGCGCTTTGCTGCGTGAGAAGATCGTTGCAGCGGCCAGCGCGCGTGAGGTCATCATCATTGACCCGGGCAAGCTTGTCGACCGCCTCGGGACTCGATCTCCCCTGCCGGTGGAGGTCATCCCTTTCGCCTGGGGCCTGGCGAAGTTGCGTCTTGTGGACCTGTGCCGCCGAGCCGAACTGCGCCGCCGTGACGACGACGAACCATACGTGACCGACAATGGCAACTTCATCCTTGACTGCCACTTCGTCGATGGCATTGCCGACGCCGCCAGCCTCGAACTCAGCATCAACCAGATCCCGGGCGTTGTCGAGAATGGCCTGTTCGTCGGTCTCACCGATATCGTCGTGGTCGGACTCGACGATGGCCAATGCCGCGTCATGGAGCGCAGCACCTAAGGTTTCTTGTGCCGACCCCATGCTTGTAGACAAGCTCGCCGCCATGGTGGCTGGTCAGATACAGCAGGACCAGGCCGCCAACACCTGCAGCCAGCCATAACCAGGCTGCCCGTCGCCCGGCGGGCCCTGGTGGCCCGCTTCTTCCCCGTTGACCGGCACGCAGAACATCCGGCAAACGGCCCAGTAGCATGAGCAGGAACAGCAGAAACGTTGCTGTTCCCAGGTTTTCGTGATCCTGGATCGCCGCCGCAACATCAGCCTGACGGTACGCAGCCGCGTCAGCGTTACCAGTGAAGACCGCCGCCGCAGCCCCCACGGTTCCTGCCAGCAACAAGGTATAGGCACCCGGTTGCCAGTTCGGGCGACGGCACAGCAGCGCCGCCGCGTCAACCACTACGGCTGCCGTGAGCAAGGCGATGGGAAAGTGGATGAGGATGGGGTGCCAGGGCATGGAAATGAGAGTAGCTGCGCCCGGGCCCGACGGCAAGCATCCCGACGTGGCGCACGGTTGACGTCATTGGCTGTGTCGGCTACTGTCGCTGTCCGCCCGCTGAGATCCGCCGCTCCGCTCGCCCCCCGAGGCCATTGCTTATGCCAACTGATCTGTCACTGCACATTCAATCCCAGGCCCTGGCTGACACGCACGAGCATCTGCGCAAGGAGAAGGAGTGGGTTGAAGAAGGGCCTGCAGACGTGCTGTGCGACCTGTTCGCAAACTATGTTCCCGCCGACCTGATCAGTGCCGGTGCCACAGCGAAAGATGTGCAGAACCTGACGGATCCAGCCAGCGGCAGCATCAACGCACGGTTTTCCGCCATCAGACCTGCATGGTCGGCCATCCGCCACACAGGCTACGGTGAGGCCGTCCACATCCTCGCAGACGAAGTCTACGGCCTCGGGCCTGATTGGGACCTGGCCTGGGGCTCAGGGTCTGGCGGCCTGGATTCGGCGCAGGCGCAGCTTGCCGCCTGGCGGCAGCCCGGCGGCCGACTGCAGTTGCTGCAACAGACGGGGGGCATCGATCATTGCCAGACCGACGATTTCTGCTGGCCCTGCCACACGGATGCCTCGGGGCCGGACTTCTTCTTCTATGACATCAACTGGGCGGACTTCTGCAATGGGCAGATCTCCCCCGAGAAACTTGCGGCAGAGACGGGCGTCACGGTCACCGATCTGGCAAGTCTGGGGCGGGCGATGGCAAGCATTTTCACCCGCCATGGGGCGCGTGCCATCGCCGTCAAGGCACAACACGCCTACAGTCGCACCCTTTCCTGGCAGGAGCGCTCAGACGCCGAAGCCGCCGCTGCCCTCGAGACAACCCTGCGGGGCGGCACTGTCGACGAAGCCACTCGATTGCTCCTGGGCGACTGGTGCTGGGCGCGTGGCGTGGAACTGGCGATCGAACATGATCTGCCCTTCAAGCTGCATACAGGCTACTATGCCGGCACCGATCGTATGCCTGTGCACCGGATTCAGGCAGGCAATCTCTGCCCGCTGCTGGCAAAATACCTGGACTGCAGATTCGTCCTGATGCACATCGCCTACCCCTATTCGCAGGAACTGGTGGCGTTGACCAAGCACTATCGCAATGTCTACGCCGACCTGTGCTGGGCATGGTCGATCGATCCCTACTCGGGCATGGATTTCGTGCGGCGCTTCCTGCACACGGCGCCGGCGAACAAACTCTTCGCCTTCGGTGGCGACACCTCGTGGCCGACAAGTGCCGTTGCCTATGCGATCCAGGCTCGGCGCTGGCTGACGCGGGCGCTGGAGGCTGAGACAAACGACGGATTGCTGACCGAAAGACAGGCCATCGCCCTGGCGACTCGCCTGATGCACACCAACCAGTACGAATGCTTCCGCATTGCGGAAAAGAAAGCGTCTGCCACATGAACCGACCGAGCCGCACCATCGTTGAAGGCACCGACCGTGCAGCTGCGCGGGCCATGTACAAGGCTGCAGGCTACACCGATGAAGACATGCGCAAGCCCATGATCGGCATTGCTAACACCTGGACCGAAATTGGCCCGTGCAACTTTCATCTGCGCCACCTGGCTGAATTCGTCAAGCAGGGCGTGCGCGAGGCCGGTGGCACACCTCTGGAATACAACACCATCACAGTGTCGGACGGCATCACCATGGGTTCCGAGGGCATGAAGACCTCTCTGGTCAGCCGCGAGGTCATTGCCGATTCCATAGAACTGGTTGCCCGTGGTCACATGCTCGACGGCGTCGTCGCCATGACCGGGTGCGACAAGACCACGCCGGGAGCCATCCTCGCCCTGGGTCGTCTCGATGTGCCTTCCGTGGTGTTCTACGGCGGCTCCATCATGCCCGGCAGACACAACGGTCGTGATCTGACGATTCAGGATGTCTTCGAGGCCATGGGAGCCCACAGCAAGGGCACGATTACCACCGATGAACTGCAGGCAATCGAGGACGCCGCCTGCCCCGGTGCCGGCTCCTGCGGCGGCCAGTTCACCGCCAATACCATGGCGACGGCGGTGGAACTGCTCGGCCTGGCGAAAATGGGTTCCGGCTCGATCCCGGCGACCGACCCGGCCAAACAGGACATGGCTGTCGAAATTGGACGACTCGCCGTCGATCTGGTACGACGTGACCTGCGTCCGCGGCAGATTGTCACGCGGGCGTCCATCGAGAATGCCATCGCCTCGATCGCCACCACGGGCGGCTCCACCAATGGTGTACTGCATTTTCTCGCCATTGCCCACGAGTACGGGATCGAACTCTCCCTGGACGACTTCCAGGAGATCTCGCAACGCACACCGCTGATGGTCAGCATGAAGCCCGGTGGCCTTTTCGTCGCCTCCGACCTGCACCAGGCCGGTGGCATGCCGCTGGTGGCAAGTCGTCTGCTGGCACGTGGTTGTCTGCATGCGGACTGTATCACAGTCACGGGCAGAAGCATTGGTGAGGAAGCGGCTCTGGCTGTGGAAACACCGGGACAGCAAGTGGTGCGGCCCGTCGACAAACCGATCAAGCTGAGCGGCGGCCTCGTGGTACTGCGTGGCAATCTGGCGCCGGATGGCTGTGTCGTGAAACTCGCCGGCCACGAACGCGCGCAGCATAGCGGTCCGGCGAAGGTCTTCGAACGGGAAGAGGATGTGCTGCCAGCGGTGCACAACGGCAGCATCGTTGCGGGGGATGTCGTCGTCATTCGCTACGAAGGACCTGTCGGCGGCCCGGGCATGCGCGAGATGCTGCACGTCACGGGGGCGATCATGGGGGCCGGCCTCGGTGAGTCCGTGGCACTGATCACCGATGGCCGGTTCTCGGGTGCAACACGGGGCCTCATGCTCGGCCACGTCGCCCCGGAGGCTGCCGTCGGCGGACCCGTCGCCCTGTTGCGTGATGGCGACAGGATCACCATTGACACGGCAACACGGAGCCTGAGCGTCGCTCTCAGCGACGAAGAACTGGCGCAGCGCCACCAGGCCTGGCGCGCACCCGCACCACGCTACACAACCGGGGTGATGGCGAAATACGCAAAACTCGTATCCTCCGCCTCACAGGGGGCCGTAACGGGATAGTGGGGAGCCAACTGCGCGGCGACCTGCTGCTACTGCTGGTCGCCGCGATCTGGGGGTCCGCCTTCATCGCCCAGCGACTGGGCATGGACCACGTCGGACCTCTGGCATTCAACGGCGTGCGTTTCGCCATTGGTGCCACTGGGCTGCTGCCAC
>JAQCJA010000241.1 GCA_027593305.1 bacterium | reverse complement strand
AGAAAGGCCATGGGCTCAGTCGCCGATATCCAGGCCGGCGCCGGCGGCGACGGCCCTGGCCAGGGCCAGCAGCGAGATCGCCGTGTCCTGTACCCCCACACCCGTCAGATCAGCGACGGTGATCTGCTCGGCACTCGTACGCCCCGGATGGAGCCCCGCCGTGATCTCGCCCAATTCGTGCACCTCGCTGTTTTCCGTCAGCACACCGGCGTCCAGCGCGTGGTGCAACTCTCCCAGACGAGCACATTGCGACTGGCGATCACAGACGACCAGGTGGGCCCGCCCCAGCACTTCGGGGAACAACTCCTGCTTGTGTTCGGCATCAGCCCCCATGGCCGTCAGGTGTTGCCCAGCATGCAACCACTCGGCGCGCACGAAGGGTTGCTGCGACGGCGTGCTCGTGGTGACGACATCGCTGTTGCGCACGAGTTCTTCGACACTGGCAGCTTTCACCACCGCCACCCCCAGTACCTGCGGCATCTCGTGCACGTAGGCATCCAGCCGGGCTTCGTCGCGGTCGTAGATCAGCACGCGTTCGAAGGATCGAACCAGTTGCAAGGCCCGCGTCTGATACCGGCCCTGGGCACCGGCGCCCACCTGGCCCACGGTCCGCACTTTCTGCGGGGCCAGATGGCGCATGACCACGGCCCCCGCCAGCGCCGTGCGCACATCCGTCAGGTAACCGTTGTCCAGAAGGATGGCCTCGCAACGCCCGGTGCGGGCGCTGAGAATGATCATCTGACCACTGCTGCTGGGGAGGTTGTAGCGCTGCGGATTCTCCCAGAAGCCGCCGGCGATCTTGACGGCAAAGCGCTCGGCCCCCGCGACGTAGGCCGCCTTCACATCCACCTCCCCTTGCTGATCCGGCACGTCGATGCGCATGATGGGGGGCAGAGTCACCTGTGAGGTCACCAGAGCGCTGAAGCCATCGGCGATCGCCGCCAACGCCTCCTCATCGAGATGCACCAGTGCGCGCAACTCTGTTTCGGTTACAACCGTGATCCCCATCACACCCTCCCGAGGTATCGGTGAACACAATCCGGACCGGCGCCGGATTGCCGTGATCCGCCTGATATGGTAGCGACAACGCCCGGCATCCGCTCACCCAAGACAGACCAGGGCGGCGGACTATGTTATGTTTCGGGTCTGCCTTGTTTGTGAATCCCTGCTCTCAACCAGGACGAAACGAGATGCAATACCGCCCACTGGGCCATACCGGCGTCAAGGTCTCCGAACTGTGTCTGGGTACAGCCTTCCGCGCCCAGGACGATGAGCAGATCTGTATCCGCGTCATCGATCGCGCCATCGATCTGGGCTGCAACTTCATCGACAGTGCTTTCTACGGAGAGGGGCGGTCGGAAACCGTTGTCGGCAAGGCGATCAAGGACAAGCGGGAGGATGTCATTCTCTGCACCAAGATCTTCGGCACGCGGCACGCGGCGCCGAACAACAGCGGTCTCACACGGCTCAATCTGATCCGCGGCGTTGAAGACAGTCTGACCCGTCTGCAGACCGACCACATCGACCTCTACCTGCTGCATTCCTTCGATCCGCATACGCCTCTAGAGGAAACGCTACGAGCCCTCGATGACATGGTGCGCAGCGGCAAGATCCGCTACATCGGCTGCAGCAACTTCAGCGCCTGGAAGATCGTCGAGGCCCTGTGGACCAGCGACAGGCGAAATCTCTCCCGCTTTGTCTGCATCCAGAACCAGTACAACCTGCTCAACCGCTGGGAGATGGAGCCGGATCTGCTGCCACTGTGTCGAGAGCACGGCATCGGCATCATGACCTACAGTCCGCTGGCGATCGGCCTGTTGACGGGGCAGTTCCGCCGCGGTCAGGCACCGCCGCCCGGAAACCATCCGTGGAACAAGGCCGAGGCAGGTCGCGGCTTCAGCGCCCACAAGTATGACTTCGACACGGCCATGACGGAACGAGTCGATCGGATCGTGCAGACCCTGATCACCATCGCCGCCCAGCATGGCCGCACGCCGGGTCAGGTGGCCATCGCCTGGATTTTGGATCACCCGGAGGTCACTGCGCCGATTCTCGGCGCCGATCTGCCGGAGCATGTGGACGAGGCCTTCCAGGCCGCCGAGTGGCGCCTGCCGACGGAACAACGGCAGGCTCTGGATGCGGTTTCGGCAGTGACAATGCCCGACAAATGGGCCTGAAGGTTTACTTGCCAGGTACAGCCCAAACAGTCAGCGCCGGGGCGTTGTTGCGATTCCAGGCGCGACTGTCGTCGGCACGCACCGTGACACGCCAGCCATTTTCGGCGGCGGGTTGTTCCACCACGCGGTAGGAGCCGCTGCCTGAGAGGGCCGGTTCCACGGCGACGATCCAGCCCGGTTTCCTGGGCATGGCGGTAAAGACCTCTGATTTCGATTGATCTGTCTCGGGTCCCTCCTGCAGCTGAACCACGAGATCCTCTCCCGACAACTGCAGGTCGTACACGGTGTCTTCCGTGATGGCGCTCCAGGTGAAGAGCCTGACCCCTTTGTTCCGTCGTGCCAGCGGATGTGTCATGATTGCCGGCAGTTGTTGCCGCCCGAGCATCTTCGCCACAGCGGCAAGCGCCCGACGCTCCCCCTCGCGGGCCTGGCGCACAAGGGGACGGGCAGCGGCGATGTGGGCCAGACGCGCATGGTCCTCGGCGGACAACTGTGCCACATCATCGACATGCGGCACGGCGTCGGCCAGTTGCCCCATGGACTCGACCACCTGCTGGTAGCCTTCGGCAGCTTCCTGCAGCAGCTTGCGCCGTTTGCTGTCGGTGGTCTGCTGCGCGGTTGCCCCAAAGTAGGCTGCCCCCAAGGCACGTTGCCGCGCCAACTCCGGCGGGTAGCGGCTGGCCAGTCGTTCCAGGCGATCCAGGGTCTCCGCTTCGCGCGCCCATTGCGCGGTGAAGGGCAGACGTTCCCAATCGATCACCCACCAGTCCCAGGCGACGATGCCGCCCGGTGCGGTGGGTGTGCCCCAGTCCCGGGACTCGAAGGGGATCTCGGCGGTGAGCCCCAGCTCGAGAGCCAGGCTGGCGATACTGTCCACCAGAGCCGCGCCCGTTACGGGCTGGCCACCTGCGCGGGCGACAACGACCGGGCAATTGCCGCTCAATCCACCGGGCAGCACGCCCGTCCAGTCGCCGGCGACGGCCGTCTAGAAGGTCTTGTCGGGGCGCACCATACGCAGCTCGATGGTGTCGCCGCTCTGCCGGTATCCGGTGACGGCACCCCACTCGGCCTGCTGGCTGCCACGCCAGCGGCGGCCCTGACGCTGCTGCAGATTGCCGGTGACGGGGATGTAGCCCTGCGCCAGCCAGCCATGGATCGTCTTGAGGGATTCCCGTCGGCCATACCCGTAACTGATGGCGTAGCGCAGACCGAGCCAGTCGAACAGGCGGGTGATCTGCGGGCCGTAGCCGGGGAAGCAGCCCTCACGACCAAAGCTGAGGTGGCCGAGGGTGAAGGGGGCGCTGCCGATGACCTTCAGGGTCAGTGGATCGAGGTCGGCTTCCTTGAGTCCGGACAACTGGGCCACCAGACCCAACAGATCGCCGCTGGTTGTTGCGGGTGCTATGTCGATGATGACCGTGTCGGGGGCGGTTCGTGAAACCGTCATCGGGTCGTCGGCCTGCAGCGTGCTGATGTTGGCCTCGGTGCCGCTGCCCAGTTACTCACCGCCAGCGGCATCGGCGCCGACACGTCCGGTCGCCACCTGGTCACGCTTCTCCACGTAGTAGCGCACGCCCGGATAACGGTTGCCGGCGTAGAGCGGGTCGTCGATCGGTTCACAGACATTGATCGAGAAGTCGAAGTCGCCACGCCCCTGCTCGGCGCGCACCACGAGACGATGCTCGCCGGCCTCGACGTACCCGGGTATCTTGTCCATGCCCAGAGTGTGGCGGCGTCGCCCGCTGCTGCTGTAGATGGGCACACCATCGAGCCAGACCTGCATGCCTTCATCCGAGCCCAACCAGAAGCGCACCGAGTCTGATTTCGTCATCGTGAAACGGGTGAAGGCGTAGACGGCGCAGTTGGCCGGGTCATCGAAGTGTTTGTCCAGGTTGATGTGATCACTGCCGAAGTAGATGACCTCCGACCAGCCGCCTTCACCCGGCACGGGCGCCAGATCCACGATCTGGCTTGGCGACGGAGCCTTCGCCGTCGGTATCGGCCCCAGCAGGGTCCAGTACCTGGGTCCCATGCCGTAGTTGGCATGTTCCGACCACTCGCCCCAGGAACCGTAGCTGATGCCGGCCTTCATGTAACGCTGCACCAGCGGTGCGACGTTGGCGCCGCGGATCTCGACGTCGTCGATATGGCGTGGGCCGAGATCCTGGAGCCACGCCAGTTCAGCAAACTCAAAATCGTCGGGGTTGAAGCCCATGAGCTGGGCCACGACCAGGTCGGTGGCAACGGGGTTGCGGCCCGCCAGGATGATGTTGGCCCGCTTGCGGTGGTCCTCCTCGAAGGGCCCCGCCTCACTGCCGGCGATCATGTCGACAACGTTGAAATCGACGCGGGTGAGTCCGTAGAGATCAATCCAGGCTTCGTCCATCTGTCGTGGGGAGTGGGGCATGCCCGGGTGCTGGCTGGTGCCATTGGACTTGCTCCAGCCGTAGACGAGACCGGGCAGGATGCCGAAGTGATTCTTCAGGCTGCAGGTGATCTTGGCGCCATGGGTCTTGGCGACGGGGATGTTGATCCACACATCCGCATCCATGATGGCGGCAGCGACGGAATACTCGGGTGCGGCGAGCCCACCGTTGTCGGGGTGCAGGCTGTAGACCTTGTCGAAGTTGAGGTCGAAGCACTCGATGTCGATGCCCGCCGCCTGCAGTTCACGCACGGTGGCGCGGTGGCCGGACATCTCGAAGCCGTCAACGTTCATGTCGTTGAAACCACGACTTTCCGTCAGGTGCTGCAGTTGTGGGGAGATCCAGCCGCCCGGTCCTTCGGCAATCAGGATCTTCGCGGAGGGGGCAACTTCGTGCACCAGGATCGCCACGGCGCGCACCACACGATCATCGGTGTTGACGCCCGTTCGTGGCGCCGAGCGGGTGCCGATGTTGGGTTTCAGCAGGACCATTCTGGCATCGACGGGCACGACGGACTGCATGCCTCCTGCCAGGTCCACGGCACGGCGTACCATGGCCAGCACCTGATCTGTGGTGACGGGCTGATCGCGGGCCACCGGGTTGGCCAGGGAGACATCGTCAGAGGGCACAACGCTGACGGAAAACTGCGCCGCCACGGGCAGGGCGGCAACCAGCAGCAGGGCGGCTGCGAGGCAGGCTGTGCGCCAGCCAGCGGCAGGGCCGAAAGCGGAGCGAACTGACGGCAATTGGGACTCCTGTTGCGATATCTGATGGTTGATCTGCAGGTGGCACTGACTCCGTGCCACGTATGGAAAGCATACTGCAAACGAGTGTTTCCAGGCCAACCCGCGCATGGCTTCTTTCCCGCCCCAGCGACGACCGAACTCGTGGGCGGCACCCAACATGGCGATGACGTGTTCCGCCGGTCCGCTCGGCTGGTTGTTGTGTACCTGGTTGCCCGCTCTCTGCCGTCAGCCCATACTTGCCCGACAGGAGCCACCCCGGACAATCATGCACAGGATCGCCTTCTGTGCCACTGTCGTGTTGCCGATCCCGGCCCTGCCATTCCAGTCTCCATCGGAGTCACCCCGAAATGATCTGCGGAACCTACGGCCATCCACGTTCCTTCTGGGAACAGGGCCTGCGACTGGATGACTATGGCGTCAATGCCGTTTTCATTCATGGCGCCAGTCTCGACGCCGCGACCGTTGCCCGCGCCCGTGAGGAGGGCTGCAGAGTTTTCGCCGAATTTGCCACCCTCAACGGGCAGTATGGCGACTATGTGGCCGACCATCCCGAGGCCCATCCCATCGATGATCAAGGCGCCCCTGTGGCGCCGGCAACCTGGTTTCTTGGCGCCTGTCCGACGGATCCCGGCTTTCGCCAGTTCCGCCTGCAGGCGTTGCGCGAACTGCTGGCGGCGGTGCCTGACGTTGATGGTGTATGGATGGACTACCTCCACTGGCACGCGCAGTTCGAAGACCCGTATCCCATCTTCGTCAAGACCTGTTTCAACGACTGCTGCCTGGCCGCCTTCCAGACGTGGTCGGCATGTGTCCTGCCCGAGGGCAGCGTCGCGGAACGCTCGAAGTGGATCTTCATGAACGTTGCCCGCCAGTGGGAGGACTGGCGCGTCAGTGTCCTCGTCGACTGGGCCCGCGAGATCCACCAGATCGTCAAGGCGCACAACCCGAAGGCCCTGGTCGGCAACTATCAGGTCGCCTGGAAGGACGAGGACCTCGGCGGCGTCCGTCGTCGTTGTCTGGGCCTCGATATTGCCGCCATGGCGTCCTGGGTGGATGTCTTCAGTCCGATGATCTATCACGGCCGCAGTGGCAAGACGCCGCAGTACGTCAGCGATTACGTCGACTACTTCGGTGCACGGTTTGCCATCGGCCGCGAAGGTTCACCACGGCTCTGGCCGATCGTGCAGGCCCACGATGAACCACGGATCGAACCCGGGGAATTCGCTCGAGTCCTGGAGTACGGTCTCGGCGGCCGGAGCAGCGGCGTCATGATGTTCACGCTCGACAGCGTGGTTCGTGATGCCGGCAAACTTGCCGCCATGCGGCGCGTCTATCGTCACGCCAGAGCGACCGCCGGAGATTGATATACAGACGCCGCCGGGACCGGCACTTGTGTACAATGTTCCCACAGAGGCTGGTGCAGACAGGCGGTGACATGCAACAGGAAGGTGTAGATGAACTCACGTGAGATCGTGCGGCGCACACTGGACTTCGACGGACCCGAACGGGTCGCCCGGTCTTTTGGTGACAGTGACTCTTCTGGTAACAGTGACGCTTCTGGTAACAGTGACTTCATCGGCGGCGGACATACCGTGCGCACCCGGGCCACAAGCTGGCGGGACACCGGTGGTGGCCGGTGGGAACGTACCGATGAGTGGGGCAATCTGTGGGGGCGGATCGATGCGACGTCCAAGGGAGAAGTCGTCCATGGGGTGCTCGATGACCTGCAGCGGGCGGACAGCTACGAATTCCCCGATTTCTCCCACGTCGAAGCCTTCGAACCC
>JAQCJA010000240.1 GCA_027593305.1 bacterium | reverse complement strand
GATGGTGTCTTCCACGAGCAGGATCTTCACGAGCTTTGCATTTCATCAACAAAGGCCGCCAGGCTGGCGAGCAACGCCGCTGAAGACACGCGACATCTGTCCAGCAGCGCATCACGATCGCCAAGATTTTCCTTGCGTGCGGCGGTTTCCAGTGCCAGAGCACAGGCGTGTGCTTCATTGGTGCCGATGACGCCGACAGCGTTCTTCAGCGCATGGGCCTTCGCCTGCAGACCCTCAACATCACTTTCCGGCAGGGCCCCGATGTCCGCCAGCAGCCCCGGGACACTGCTGCGGACAAACTCGAGCAACTCGGCGAGCAGTTCGACATCACCATCGACGTACTCCAGAACCACCTTGCCATCGAAGGCGGCCGGCGCTGCAGGCACGGTGGAATCCGTCGACAAAGGTTGCGTCTGTGGCACGCAGCGGGCGACGGCCTGCAGCAACTCGTGCGGGCGAAAGGGCTTGGACACGTAGTCGTCCATGCCCGCCTGCAGGCAGAGCTCGGCATCACCACTGAGGGCGCGTGCCGTAAGGGCGATAATCGGCATGTGTCGTCCCGAGTCGGCTTCGGCGGCGCGGATTCGAGATGTCGCCTCGAAGCCATCCATGACGGGCATCTGCACATCCATCAGCACCAGGTCGAAGTCGGACTCGCTCACGGCAGCCACTGCATCCCGGCCATTCTCGGTCAACACCACCTGATGACCGCGACCTTCAAGGATGGCTATCACCAGGCGCTGATTGCCGACGGAATCCTCCGCCAGCAGGATCCGCAGTGGCCGGGTGGCCAGCGCGTGCTGGCCACTGGCCCCGGCCTCGTCCACCGGTGTTGTCGCCACCAGTCTGCACAGCGCTGCCAGCAGTTCGGCCTGAGACACGGGTTTGACGAGGATCTCGTCGAGACGCAGTTCGGCAGCTGTGGCATCTGCCGAGGGATCGCCGGCGGAAGTGAGCATAAGGATTTTGGCGTCACTGCGTTCCGGTGTCTGGCGGATGGCGCGCGCTACCTGCAGCCCATCGATATCCGGCATCTGCAAATCGAGACAGACAACATCGAATTCTGCATCGGACTGCAGTTTCGCCAGGGCAGGGGCACCGCCGTCGACGCTGGTGACGACGATGTTCCAGCGGCCCAGCACCTCCTCGAGGATCAGCCGGTTCGTCGCGTTATCGTCGACAACAAGCACCCGCAGGTGCGCCAGAGCCTCGGGCGCCACCGGCTGTGGCAGCGGGTGTGCCGGGTCAGGCAGGCCAAAGTGCGCCGTGAAGTGGAAACAGCTGCCCTTGCCGGGTTCACTCTCTACCCAGATGCGGCCGCCCATCATGCCCACCAGCTGGCGCGAGATTGCCAGCCCGAGACCGGTGCCGCCGTAGTTGCGCGTCGTCGATACATCCGCCTGCGAGAAGGCATCAAAGATCATCACCTGCTTGTCGCTGGCGATGCCGATACCCGAATCGGTGACGGAGAAGTGCAGACAGACGCTTCCGTGGCCGGTTGTCTCCTGCGGGGCGCTGTTGTCATCCGTCTCATCGACGGTGACCTCCACAAGGATCTCACCTTCATGGGTGAACTTGATGGCATTGCTCAGCAGGTTCACCAGCACCTGTTGCAGGCGGCCCGCGTCGCCGACGACTTCCCCGAGAACCTGCGGGTCGATGCGGCAAGCCAGTTCCAGATGTTTCTGGTGGGCACGCACGGCGAGACTGCGGGTGGCCCGGGAGACTGCGGCGTACAAATCGAAGGCTGAGCTTTCGAGAGCCAGTTCCCCTGCCTCGATCTTGGAGAAATCGAGGACATCGTTGAGCAGCAGCAGCAGCGATCCCGCCGACTCGTGCACCGTCTCCAGGTGGCTGCGCTGCACAGGGGGCAGGCGCGATTCGAGGGTCAGCTCCGTCAGACCGATGATGGCATTCATGGGTGTGCGGAATTCGTGTGACATGTTGGCGAGAAAGTCGCTCTTGGCCTCGTTTGCGGCCTCTGCCTGTTCCTTGGCGTGGAGCAGTTCTTCGGTGCGCTCGAGGACGCGACGTTCGAGCCCAGCGTCGCGGTCCTGTATCTGGGCGAGCATGTCATTGAAGGCCTCAATGAGTCTGCCCAACTCGTCGCGGCCGTGGGGTGCGACACGGATCGAGTAGTCACGACTCAGGGAGACCTCGCTGGCGACGGTTGCCAGCTGTGAGATCGGTCGCGAGATGACGACCTGCAGCACGGAGGCCATCAGGGCGGCCACGAGCGCCGCAGCCAGCAGGAAGCCGGAGCCGATGCGCAGGTACTGACTGCGGCGGTCCTCAAGTTCGCCGAGATCGGATTCGAAGTAGACGGAACCGAAGTGCTCGCCCTGGTAGAGGATGACATGATGGAGTTCGAGCCGGTCCTCGGCGAATTCGTAGCCGGATCGCAGAGCCTGCGGCGGCGTAAAGTCAAGACCGCCCCGGTGGAACCGGGCGAAGGCGGCGCCATCGTTGTCGTAGATGCAGGCGGCGATGATGTGCGACTCCGCAGTCAGAGCCTGCAGCGTCTCCTCGGCCGCCGTCGGATCATCGAAAGCCAGAGGGGTGACGGCGTTGTCGCCAATCACAGCGGCGACCACCTGCAGGCGCCGAACCATGGCCTGTTTTGTGCTGATCCAGTCGAAGGCGATGAAGGCCACCGTCGCCGCTGAGAGAGACATGCCGCTCACCAGCATGATCATGATGATCAGCTTCCAGCGGATCGACAGGTTTCCGAGAATAGTGGACAGCATCAACTATTCCGACAACTGCAACAGTTTGGAACTGATGTTGAGTCCTGCAAGACGGGCCCGTTCACCACTGATGCGGAAGCGCACCTGGTTGTTGCGGATGATGAAGCTCAGCGTGCCACCGGCGTCAATGAATTGTTCCGATTCGCCGACGGTGAGGGTCGCCTGACCCCGGACACTCCGTCCTGTGCTCCAGGCCTTCACGGGATCCTGATCGCCGAGGAACAGGATGTGGCAGGCTTCAACGTCGGCGGCCGTAGCGTAGCGCTGCAGTTCGAGTCGGCGCCCGGAAAGGGTCTTGTCCGTCAGGGTTCGATCCAACGTGGGCCCGAAAGGATCGTGCCCGACGACGCCGATCACCAACGGCTGTGAGCTGTCGGCGAAGGCCTCATCGGGCCAGCGGACGAAGAGAGCGATCTTGTAGAGATAGACAGCCTTGACGGCATACTCATCGGGCCGCTCCCGTGCCCAGAGAATCCCCGGCAGCAGCAGGCAGAGCCAGAGGATTCTCAGTAGCGCCACGTCACCCCCATCTGCACGCTGCGTTGGACAAGGGCCGGACCGCTGTGCAGGGACACGGGTGCGTACTCCTGATGCTGACTCGACAGAGCGTTGTGCACCGCCACGTGCACGTCGACATCAGGTGTGGGCCGGAAACCAAGGCGCACACCCGTTTCGGTGTAGGCTTCGACATCGATCGCCGGGAGGGCGCCGACGTAGCGCAGCGAACCATCCAGCGTCAGCCGCTGACCCAGGTCACGGCGGATGTTCACATACGCCCCATGCGTGGGGGAGCCGCCCTCTTCCCGCTCTGCCAACGCCCCCGACGGGTCGTCCAGATTCAGGTCGAGATACGAATAGTGCAGCAGGACACGGGTCGCAGTTCCCAGACGCATGTCAGCAGCGGCTTCAAGCCCATATCCGGTCCCTGCCATTTCGTTGCGGAAGACCAGCGGCAGGATGAGAATCGGCGCGGATTGACTGCTATCGACGAAGGCATTGCCCTGAGCCAGCGAGCGCACCTCATCGTAGGTATGCACGAAGGCGGAGACATCGACGAGCAACCAGGACGTGGCCAGCATGCGCGCGCCTGCCTCAACGGCGCGTAAGGTCTCGGAACCGAATTCCGAGTCCCCCGTAATGGCGGCAAAGCCCGCCAACACGCCCTCTGGCAGCAGTGACGGTGGCAACGCGGTGCCCGGCAGAATGACGCGCACGCTACGCTCGCCTGCCGTCGGCGTGCGTACCGCCCGCGAGATGCTGGACCACAATGTCAGGCTGCCATCGGGACTCCATCGAATCCGTGCGGTCGGCTGGATTTAGAGGCCGGTGAAATCGTTGTGCTCCAGCTTGGAGCCAAGGATGAAATGCAGGCGATCGTCGGCCAGAGCGATATCGTCCTGCAAGAACAGGCTGGCCATCTTCTCACTGGGTGAAACGCTGCCGACACGGAGCGCCAGAGGCTGGCTGAAGTGTTCGCGGGAAACACGGAAGCCGCTGCCCCAGATGACGTTGTGTCTGCCATACTGGTGACGGTTCTGCAGGTCGAAGTCGACCGTCTGCACAAGCTGCTCGACGTACTCCTCCCGGTCCTGCACGTTGTAGAACATCTGCGCCGTCCACTGGGCGCCGCCGTCGGCGGTAAAGTCCCAGCGGCCCAGTATATGGCCGCCCAACACATGGATGGCGTCATCCTGGCGACGGAAGAAGGGCGCCTGCAGTTGCGGCAGACGCACTTGATTGGTCAGGTCAGCCAGCAGGGCCTCCGCCTGCAGGTGGAACTCTCCCCAACGCATATTTGCCCAGTCCATCCGGCCACCAGCGCGGGCCATGGACCATGAATCACGGGCGTCGATGCCGGCCGTATCCACAGCCGCATCATGATCCCCGAATTTGGCGTAGACACGGTAGTGCCGGTTGGCGCCCAGCATACCACCGTAGCGCAGGCTGACGATGGCACGGTCCTCGTCACCGACGATGGCCTGCACGAGGCCCCCCTGGGTCTGCGCCGCCGTCTGGGTGACGATGTTGACGACGCCGTTGACGGCATTCGCCCCCCAGAGTGTGGCCCCGGGTCCGCGAATCACCTCGATCCGTTCGATGTCCGGCAGCACAACATCGAGTTCTTCCCAGTAAACACCGGAATAGGAGGGCGTGTACACCGTCCGACCATCCACCTGCACGAGCAGCTTGTTGGCGAAACGTTCGTTGAAGCCGCGGGCGCTGATGGCCCACTTGTTGGCGTCGATGCGTGCCACCTGCATGCCTGGTACCAGTCGCAGGAGTTCAGCGATCGACGTGGCCCCGGAGCGGCGGATGTCATCACGGGTGATGATGTGTAGAGCGCCAGCGGCAGCCGAGAGCGGCTGCTCCGAGCGGCTGGCGACGCTGACCTCGACACTCATCAGGTCTTCCAGACTGAGGCCCATCAGCTCGTTGAGCGGATCCTGAGCTGATGCCTGCAGGACCGCACCAAAGAGGAGAATCATGCACAGAATCAGCCAGTGGTGCCGGGCAGATCTGTCGCTGGCTGGATCGGCTTTCATGTATCGGAAGATCGGCCTCGGCTCCGCTTCAGGCAACGGTCCGGTACATCGGCCAGGGGGCTGTCGCCCCGCCTTGCGAAGCATTAGGCTTGGCGCATGGCACCGGGACCGACGCACCTGCAGCGGGGTCCGAAATCTGCAAGGACGATACCCATGAAGATTACCGCTCTGCGGACCTGCAAATTCAGCGTACCCACGGGTCAGCAGATCCGCGATCCGGCGACCGGTGCCCTGCTGTGCAGCACCAGCAAACCGTGGTTGTTTCTGGCCCTGGAGACCGATGCCGGGATCACGGGCTGGGGAGAGGGCACGGGGGAGTGGCTCACCGAGCCCGTCGAGGCGATGCTGCTGTCCTGGAGGGAACTGCTCGTCGGCCGTGATCCGTTGCCGGTGGTGGCGATCTGTGATGACATCCAGGATCGCCTGCCCTGGAAAGGGGGCCCCGTGATTGGCAGCGCTATTGCGGCGATCAACGCGGCGCTGTACGACATCGTCGGCAAGGCCTGGGGTGTGCCTGTGCATACGATCCTCGGCGGCAAGCGCCGGGATCGCGTACGTGTCTACAGTGGCATCTCGCTGAGTGATCCCGAGGCTGCTGTGGCGGACGCACTGGCGCTGCGTGACAGGGGCTACGCGGGGGTGAAGGGCAATCCACTGGAGACGCGCACCTGGCCGATGGATGCCGCTGCTGTGGCGCACACGAGCCGTTGCGTGCAGGCCATGCGCGACGCCGTGGGGGAGGAGTTTGACCTGCTGCTGGATGCGCACGGGAGTCCGACGGCAGAGTTGAGCCTGGCCTGTGCCGCCGCCATTACACCCTATCGACCGCTGTTTCTCGAGGAGCCGGTGAAGGTCGGTTCTGTTGCGGCGTTGCTCGAGGTATCGGGCAAGAGCGCGGTGCCAATCGCCACGGGCGAAAAGCTGTTCCATCTGCGTGACTTCCTGCCCCTGATCCGGGCAAGAGCCTGCGCCTATCTGCAACCGGATGTCTGTCACTGCTTCGGCATCAGCGGGCTCGTGGAGATCGCCCAGGCCGCGCGGGAGGCGCAGATGCTGATGGCGCCGCACAATGCCGGTGGCCCGCTGGCGCTGGCGGCGACGCTGGCTGCCGATGCGGTGACGCCGAACTTCCTGATTCAGGAGATGGGGGACGAGTGGTTCCAGCACTTCGGTGAATATGTCGAACACGACTGGTCCATCACCGGCGGCTACATCAACGTGTCTGAGGCGCCCGGACTGGGTCTGACCGTCAAGACTCAGGACATCGAGAATCTGCCGTACGAACCGCTGCCGTACCGGCAGTACCGCCATGCCGACGGCAGCTGGAAGGGCTGGTGACAATCATGAACTTCGTACGGTTGCCGGGCAGCCACGTGAGGCACAACGGTGGGTTCCGCTGCGTGCGATGGGTGGACTGAATCTCAGTCGCTGGGGAGAGTCCCAGGCCCGTCAGCTCTGCTGCAGAATGGAACGGATCGCCGCCTCGTAGGCATCGGCATAGGCGACCATACCCAGATCCGTAGGATGTGAACTGTCGACCGTTGCCTCACCATCGTCGGGCAACAGGCCATCGCCATCCAGGTAGTGAAGATTGCCGGACCCTTGAGTTGTCAGTTCGTGCCAGGCCGCCCGCAGCGCGGCGCGACTGCTGCGATGGCGTTCCATCTTCGCTGGAAAGAAGCGCGTATTGGCGTAGGTGCGATCCTCCACCAGCAGGATCGGCGTCTGCGGACGGTCCTGTCGGATGCGCTCTACCAACGGTATGGTGCGCTCCGTGATCTCCGTTCCCTATCTGCCAATATGAGGTGAGACACTTGCCTTCTGTAGTTTACTGAGCAGGGTGAAGAGGAAG
>JAQCJA010000239.1 GCA_027593305.1 bacterium | reverse complement strand
AGATACGACTCGATCACAACGATCGCTGATACAGAAAGGCTGTTGACAACGTGCTTCGATTCTGCCGTCTCCCCGCCCTGCTCGTAGCTCTCTTCACCATCGCCTGCGGTCCATCCGAAGACGAGCCGACTGCCCAGGCGCCATCAACCAAGTTGATCGATCTGACAGCATCGACAATGTATGGTTCCGTTGCTGACGTTACTGGCTATCTGGATGCGATCAACCCATACATCCTTCGTATCGGTGCACTGCAGCAGGAGTACGAAGCAGCTCTCGCCAGTTCGCGGCAAGGGGCGGCCGACCGCCGCGGGACGGGACGCAATCTCGCAGCACAGGCAGAGGCTGTGCGCCCCGGATTCCAGACCGTGTTCGACGAACTCGACGCCGTCCAGCCCCCCCCATTGCTCGCGCCCTTTCACCGCGACACCCGGAAGATGCTGGCAGCGCGGATCGAGGCGCTGGAGCGGACGATTGAGGGTTGGGACGTGGAGCAGAAGGGCGGAGATTTCGAACCGGTCTACCGTGATGCAGAAGCCAAATACGAGGCAGCAAACCAGTTGATTCTACAGTTGAACACCCAGATGAACCGGATCAACAACGACCTGCAGGAGGCGACCGCGTCCCCCTGACGTCGTCAACTTGGCGCCTGCATCTTCGTTGGGCGTTGGCACGCGGCTGACGCGCACCATGTTGCGGCGCCCGAGCAGCATGCCGAGCCCGCTTCTCGCCCTTCTGCTCCTGCTTTCAGTTCTGTCCGGGTGCGCAGAAGTCGACTATTACCTGCATTTGGCCAGGGGTCAGGCTCGCATCATTCTTGGTCGACGGTCCCTCGCCGATGTGTTGTCGGATTCGGCTACGACCCCGGATATCCGTGCGAAGCTGCACCTGGTGGAGGAGATCCGCCGATTTGCCGAGGAGCGGATTGGCCTGCGTGGCGCATCGGCCAACTATACGCAGTATTTTGACACAGGCGGAGAGCCCGTCGCCTGGAACGTCTCGGCAAGTCCACCCGATCGGTTTGCGGCGTATGTATGGACTTTCCCCTTCGTGGGAGCCCTGCCCTACAAGGGGTATTTCGAGCGCCAGCGTGCCACGGCCGAACGTGACCGCCTGCTGGACCTTGGATATGATGCCATCGCCGGCGCAGTGTCGGCTTACAGCACCCTTGGCTACCTGTCGGACCCGATTCTGAGCACCATGCTCGAGGACCCGGAAGATCGCCTCGCCGATCTCATCCTCCATGAACTGACCCACACGACCGTTTACTTGGAAGGCCACACCGACTTCAATGAGAGTGTCGCCTCCTTTGTCGGCCAAGCCGGATCCCTGGAGTTTCTGCGCCAGCGCTATGGTGAGGAGTCCGAACAACTCATTGCAGCCAGACAACGCCGGGGCGATCTGGCGTCATTTCAGGCCTTTCTGCGGCACGTGACTGCGCAGCTCGACAGTCTCTACACCAGTGACACGCCTCGACAGCAGATCCTCGTGGACCGTCAGCGATTGTTCGAGGCGAGCAAGGACGACTACCGACGACGTCGTGAGGACTTGGGCAGAGGCCGGTACGACGGCTTCCTCGACTGGGAACTCAACAACGCCCGTCTGCTATCCTACCGACGCTATAACAGCAATTTCGAGGGACTGGACGCCCTGTTGCGCAGGCACCAGGGCGACCTGGCAGCGACAGTGAAGAGAATCGTTTCCTGCGGCGACGAGGAAGATCCCTGGGCATGCATCGACAGAGCGGCCGACTAGGGCTCACCGACACCGGCTCGCCCAGCTGTGCTACCGCCTGGAAACAACCTGCGCCACTCGCTTGACGCAGCCTCGGCGAAAACCTGCTGCACAACCATCCTCGCCGACAACGAATCTCCTGCTGCGACCAGACATCTTGCAGCACCTCGTGCCGCCTCTGCGTGTTGCGGCCGCAATCGCAACACCTCCTGATAGGCGGCCGTCGCGCCTTCAACTCCCAACACTTCCTTGATGGCAGCCACCGCGAACAAACCCTGTACATCACCAGGACGGGCTTGCGTGGCTGCTTGGTACGACCCCAGCGCCTCCGTGTGTCGCCCGAGTTGCAGCAGGACGGCGCCCTGATTCAGTAAGGCATCCGCGTACCTGGGGTAGATCTGCAGGGCTTCCTGATACGCCTTGAGCGACTCCAGGAGGTTTCCTTGTCGCTGTTGCCAGCGTGCCCAACCATAGTGAACCCGGGCGCTGCCCGTCTGAACTCGAAGAGCGCTGGCAAACAGCGTGCCATCATCCTGCCAATCTCGCGTTCGAGTTCGAGCCAGGGAGGCGAACAGCAGCAACCAGATCGCGACGACACACAATGCGATTCCGGGGCCGTGGTACCGTCTGAGCCGCTGCATGGAAGCAGCGACTGCGACACAACTGGCCGCAAGTACAGGGTAGGCGAGGCGCTCGGCGTAAATGGTTCCCACCGGCACCAGCATATGAGTGGCCAGAGCCAGCATCGTCACACTCAACCCTATCCATAGCACCGGCAGACGATGTCGTCGGACCACAGACCACAGCAGGACACCCAGAGACACACATATCAGCAGTGGCGGGAGCCAGGCGGCGACATCGTGTACCGGGATGATCGGGATGGCGTCGTACGAGTAATCGGCCGCTAGAGGCCAGGGGAAAACGACCAGCAGCAGGTAACGAACGGCGAGAGTCGGCGCATTGAGCCAGCGTGTGATCAGGCTGCTGAATGCCAGCGGGTTGTCGAGGAAACCGATGCTTCCGGGGTCCAGGTGGCCTGTGAGCCCGACGCGCAGGAGGATAGGGATCAATAGCGCCGCAACCGCAGCCAGCAGCGGCGGATGTCGTCGATCATGGCACAAGAGGGTGACGATGGCACCCACGGCAAACACTGCGGCACTCTCTTTGTAGAGCGCCGCCCCGATCAACATGACGCAAGCCAGCATCATCATCGGCGTGTTGCGGCAGGTAAGCAGGATCGTGACCCCCGCCAGGCCCCAGACAAAGCCAAGCAGATCCGCCGCACCAACTACGGTGTTCACAACTTCGGACGCAGCCGGATGTACACACAGCATGAGACCCGCCAGCACAGAGACTCCTGCCGGCGATCCCGTACGTCGTGCCGCCCATACCAGGCAACACCCCGCCAGAGCCTGCAACAGGATCGAAACAAGGTGGTAGGCGGCGGCGGTTTCGCCAAACAACTCCCGTTCCAGCGTGATCAACGTCAAAGTCAGCGGGCGGTACAGACCACCGGTCGTTCCCGTGACCCCCTGCCAGTAACTCGTCGTCCACAGTTCGCCCCAGGCCGATGCCGCGACATACCTGTTGTCGACGACCATACCTGTGTCATCCAGGCAGAAGTCATTGCGGAGGGCACCGAGATAGGCGACGGCCGTGGCTCCGAGCAACAACCCACCAAGCAGTATGGGCAAGGCACGATGGTGCCGAACGTTGGCTGCCAAATCGCGGAGAATCATGTACGGCCTATGCAGAGGGTAGCTTCCTTGACCATCCTTCACGACGCCCATGATATTAGGCCCTCGCCCACAACGCCGCCTCTCCACAACGTGATCAACAACGGAAGCCTGTATGGCCCGATGGGCGCTCTGGACTTTCCTCTTCTCTTTCGCCGGCGCCCTTGCAGGAGGCTGCGGCTATGTCCGTTCCGTCGCCATCCGCGACCTGATGGCAGAGGTCGCAGAAACGACGCTGCGACACGACGACGTCGATCTCGTGATGCAGGCCTTGCCGACCTATCTCCTGCTGATGGACAGTCTGATCGAGGCCGACCCCGGCAATGCGGAACTGCTGCGTGCCGCCGCCGAAGGGTATTTCTCCTATGCCATGCTGGTCGAGACGTCCAACCCGTCGCGGGCCGCAGTGTTGTACCTGCGCGCCAAAGGCTACGGCACGGCGTCCTTGATTGCACGTCGTCCGGCCGTTACTGATCTGCTCGTCGGGCCATTCCCCGCGTTCGAGAACATCGATCAACAACTGCACAAGAGCGACGTTCCCTTCGTGTTCTGGGCAGCCACTACGTGGGGCGCGTGGATCGGAGCCCACCCGGATTCCATGGGAGCCCTCGCCGATCTACCGAGGGCCATCGTGCTCATGCAATGGGTGCTGGCCAGAGACGAGTCCTTCCGCCACGGCAGTGCCCACGTATTTCTCGGGGCGTACCATGCGGCACTGCCCCCCATCCTCGGCGGTGATCCGCAACGCGCGCAGACACACTTCCAGGCTGCCCTGGCGATGACGGATGGTCAGGACCTCATGGTCTATGTGCAGATGGCCCGCTTCTACGCGCGGCAGATGTTTGATCGTGAACTCTACGTCTCCCTCCTCGAACGCGTGCTGGCGAGCCCCGTGGCGACAACTCTTCCAGATCTGACGCTGCAGAACGCTGCCGCGCAAAGACTGGCGCGCATCATGCTGGCGGATGTCGATGTCCATTTCTGACAATCGTCGCTGGCAGAGACGGCCTGTCCTGCTTCTGCTATCTCTGCTGTTGGTCACGCCACTGGCAGCGCAGACCACGCTGAAATTCGCCACGCTGGCACCGGAAGGCAGCAGCTGGATCACCGCCCTGCGCAACGTGGACACCGAGATTCGTGCCCTCACAGAAGGGCAGGTCCGGTTGAAGATCTACGCCGGTGGCGTGCAAGGCGACGAGGACGTGATGCTGCGCAAAGTTCGCATCGGCCAACTGCAGGGCCTTGGCCTGGGAGGGACCGGCCTCAGTCATGTGCAACCGGATGTCCTGGCCCTCGAGATGCCCTTTCTCTTCCAGAACTACGACGAAATCGATCACGTCCTGACGCAGACGTCCGCCTATTACCAGCAGGCTTTCCTGGACGCCGGGTTTGTCCTGCTCGGCTGGTCGGACATCGGTTTCGTCTATCTCATGTCACAGCATCCGGTGCGCAGCGTCGAGGACATGAACGGCCACAAAGTCTGGCGATTGCAGGGCGAGCCACTCACCGGCGTGTTGTTTGAGAAGGCCGGGGTGACGTCGGTGCCGCTGACCATTCCCGACGTGCTGCTGGGACTGCAGACCCACCTCGTGGATGTGGTCTATGCCTCAGCCTCTGCTGCCATCGTCCTGCAGTGGTTCACGCGGGTCAAGTACTATACGGATCTGCCCATCAATTATGCGATCGGCGCTTTCCTGCTGCAGAAGCAGGCCTATGACGACCTGACCGGGGACCAGCAGCAGCAATTGCTCGAGGTCTCAGCCCGTCACATCGGCGCCCACAATCGCCGCAGTCGCACCGACAACGTCGAGGCCCTGCAGATCATGCAGGATCAGGGGGTCATTGCCGTTGCGTGCCCGCCCGCTGCCATCGCCAGTTTCCAGCAATTGGTGGAGGATTCGAAGCCGGACCTGATTGGCCACGCCTTCAGCAATGAAGCCCAGGAACAGGTGCAGCGACACCTTGCCCAATACCGTGCCCGTCCTGCTACAGCAGACCCTAGATGACCCGCGACCTGCCGAGCAACCTCGAAGCTGCCGATGACGCTCACACAGGGCTCCTGCCACGATTGGAAGTCGGCCTTCTTGTGTTGCTGATGGGAACTCTCATGGGTTTGGCTTTCGCCCAGATCCTGCTTCGGAATCTGTTCGCTGTCACCTGGCTGTGGGCCGATCCTCTGATTCGTCATCTGGTCCTTTGGACCAGCTTGCTCGGCGCACTGCTGGCGACACGAGACAATCGGCACATCCGTATCGACGCCCTCCTTCGATTGCTCCCTGGCGGCAAGGGTGAGATCCTTGCCACCGTCGGTGATGCCATCGCTGCTGCCACTTGCTTTGTGCTCACGGCGCCAGCCGTGCGTTTCGTCATCGATGAAGCCAGTTTCGGCGGTGATGCATTTCTCGACGTGCCCCGCTGGATCGCGCAACTCATCTTCCCCCTGGTCTTTGGTGGCATGGGACTGCGCTTCTGTGGACGTGCCGTGTGCAGGGTACGAAGCCTGGCAGACACATCCGGCCGAGGCTGACATGGCGCTGCTGACGACGCTGACCGGGATCCTTCTGGCAGCTGCAGGAGCACCGTTGTTTGTCATCATCTGTGTGCTGGCATTGGTCGCTTTCGCGGCTGACGGTGTCGACCTGACGATCATCTTCATCGAGATGTACCGCCTGGCAGACACACCGGCGTTGACGGCGATCCCGTTGTTCGCTTTCACCGGATTTGTCCTGGCCGAAAGTGGCGCAGCTCGACGGCTTGTACGAATCTCGCAGGCGCTGCTGTGGTGGATGCCGGGCGGACTCGGGATCATGGCGCTCGTCATCTGCGCTCTGCTCACAGCCTTCACCGGTGCCTCCGGCATGACCATCGTCGCCGTCGGTGGTCTGCTGCTGCCGGCGCTGCAACAGGCGCGCTACCCGGAGCCGTTTTCCCTTGGCCTGCTGACGACATCCGGCAGCCTCGGCCTGCTGTTCCCACCCAGCATTCCCCTGATCGTCTACGGCATCATCGCCGGCACACCCGTCGATCAAATGTTTATTGCCGGCATCGGGCCCGGGCTGCTGATGCTTGCGGGCCTGTCGGTCTATTGCGTTTATGTCGGCCGCGGTCGTGCCCTTCTCCAGATTCAGCGGGAAGCCCGCGCGCCAGTCCTGCAGACCCTGCGAGAGGGCTCCCTGGAGTTGCTGCTGCCCATCGTCGTCATAGGTGGGATCTACTCCGGCGTCATCGCTGTCAGCGAAGCAGCGGCGTTGGGCGCCATGTACGTCATGATCGTCGAAATGGTCGTGCACCGCGAGATCTCCTGGCGGCAGTTGCCCACGATCATCCGTGAGACGATGGTCCTCGTGGGCACGATCTTCGTGATCCTTGCCGCAGCCATGGCCTACACGTCCTACCTGATCGATGCGCAGATCCCTTCGGCCTTGCTTGATCTCATCCGGGGACACATCGAGAACCGCTTCGTTTTCCTGCTCCTGTTGAACCTGTTCCTGTTGGCTGTGGGCTGCATGATCGACATGTTCTCTGCCCTTGTTATCGTTGTGCCGTTGATCCTCCCCATCGCCGCCGCCTACGACATTCATCCTGTACACCTGGGCATCATCTTCCTCGCCAATCTGGAGATCGGCTACTCGACGCCTCCCGTGGGGTTGAATCTTTTCATAGCCAGCGCTCGCTTTGACCGCCCGCTGCTGAACCTCTACCGGTCGTCCCTGCCCTTC
>JAQCJA010000238.1 GCA_027593305.1 bacterium | reverse complement strand
ATGATGGTGAAATCCTCACGGTCTGGTTTTCGCTGACGGATGCGTCCATCGAGCATGGCTGTCTGCAGGTGTTTCCAGGCAGCCATCGGCGGGGCCTGCTGCATCACTGCAAGCGTCCCCTGGGTCTCAGCGTCGCCGACCCCCTGCTGCCGACCGAGGCGCCTGTGCCGCTGCCCATGAAACCTGGCGACGTGCTGTTTCTTACGCAGCTGACCTGTCACAGTTCCCTGGCCAACGTCAGCGACGAGGTTCGCTGGAGTTTTGATCTGCGCTACCAGCCGATCGGCAAACCCACAGGGCGCCCCGCCTTCCCCGGCTTCGTTGCCCGCAGCCGCGCCAATCCGGCCAGCGAACTGCGCGACCCCGTCGCCTGGGAACGGCTCTGGCGCGACACGCGGGATCGCATGAGCCGGCAGGCGGAGGAAGGCCCCTTCAATCGCTGGAACGTCGACGACGCGGTCTGTGCCTGATCATGACACAGATCAGCTATTTCGGCTATGACGATTGTATCGCCCTCGACAACGGCGCCACGCGTGTTGTTCTGGGCACCACCGGCGGCCGTGTCCTCGAATACGCTGTGGGCGGTGTCAACGCCCTGATGCTGGATGAGTCCCAGGCGGGCTGGCGCTACCAGGAGGGTGATCCCAGGGTGGAGTTGTGTGGGGGTCGGTGCGATATCGGCCCGGAGCAGATCATCGCCAGCCATCCCGACCTCTGGTTCGGCACCTGGGAGGGGATGTCCACCGGTCCACGGTCTGCCAGACTCGTCAGCAGTGAGGACCAGGGGGTCGGTGTGCAACTCATGCGCGACTTCGAACTGGACCGCACCGGCTCCCATCTGCGCTGCACCCAGACCATCCTCAACGTGTCGCCGCGCACCATCGACACCTGCCACTGGAGTCGCACCTTCGCCCAGGGCCACGGCATCGTCGTGCTGCCCGTGACCGAGCCGAGCCGTTTTCCACGGCACTACGTGATGTATGGCCCGGGGGGTATCGATACGCGGCCGGAAGATGCGAACATCCACGTACGGGACGGCGTGCTCACCGTCACCGGACCACCGCAGTACGCCAAGCTCGGCATGGACTCCAGCGCCGGCTGGTTCGCCTACCTGATGCGCAACGATCTGCTGTTCGTCAAACGCTTCCTCACCTACCCGGACCGGGTCTACAACGAGATCGCCGGACTGACCACGTCGATCTGGTACCATGGGACGGAAGTCTGCGAGCTGGAGCCCATCGGACCGCGTGAACTGCTGGCGCCCGGTGAGTCGTCCAGCTTCACGGAAGAATGGTGGTTGCTGCCCCAGCCCTTCCCGGCGGACCCGGCGCAGGTCGATGTGGCCGCCGTCGTCGCCCGCGTCGAGGCGGAAACCATCGCACCGACGATCGACTGAAGGCACGGTGTCTCAGTCGCGCACGGCGGCGCCGAAGCGTTCGGTGTACCATGGTTTGAGCGGCACATCCTCGTCCAGTCGGGCAACGACGCCCAGCAGTTCCGCCACCCTGGGCGCCGGCAGCGCCTCTGCAACGATCTGATAACCGTCGCGCTCGAAGGTTTCGATCTGTTCAGGCGTCGGGCAGGCCATCCTCCCCCTCCCTATCCATGGCCCCGGCGGACCGTGTCGCCCGTTGCGCCACCTGCTGCCAGCCGCCCGCCGCCAGCAGCGCCATGATCGGGAAGGCGATGGTCGGCACGGGGCCCACGACCCAGCCGGCGACCACAACCAGAGCCGATGTCACCCCCTTGGACGCCCGGTAGCCGAAGGCGTCGATCACCTCCTTGGCGCGATAGCGCGCGTCGAAGGGCAGGGGCATGTAGAGCATTTCCTTGGCGGCGCGGAACAAGGAGTAGTCGAAGGTCTTGAAGATGACGTAGGCGGCAGCGGCGGTGAACAACCGCGGCTCGATGATGACGAAGACCGCCGCCACAGCGTGCACCAGAGGGATGCCCATGTGTACATGCCGCAACTGCACACGCTGCAGGATCAGCGGCGTCAGCAGGAACTGCATGAAGAAGGCCCCGCCGTTGAGCATGGCGTAGAAATCGCCGAGATAGGCCGTACGCTCGTCCTGAACGGGGATGGCCTGCGCCAGAAACCCATTGAAGCAAAGGTCGAGCACGGTCGACACCGTCTGCGTCAGCAGGATCAGCAGCCCGATGTGGATGAGCAGGCGATGTTTTTTGAACAGGTCCAGCGCCAACGCACCGTGCCTGGCGCCGGCCTCCTGCTCGCCCCGTGGTGTGCCGCCAAGACGGTAGGCATACAGCCCGAGGGCCGCTGCCGGCAGCAGTGTCACCGCCGTGATCAGCACCAGCGGCTCCGTGCCCAGAATCGGGGCCACCCGTCCGACCGTCAGGCCACCCAGGATCGCACCCACCGAGGCGATGCCGCAGATCGGACCGTTGACACGTTTCGCTTCGGCCGGCTGCAGCGTGCTGTTGATGAAGCTCCAGTACTGCTCGATGATGAGCACGATGTAGCCCTCACGCAGAACGTAGAGCAGCGCACTGGCCGGGCCCCCGGCCACGGTGAGACTCGCCCAGCACAGGGCAAGGATCGCCGCCGAAACCAGGCTCGTCGCGACCAGCGTGCGGCGCGCCCCGAGCCGGGTCAATGACAACCCGTAGCCGTACAACATGACCCCCGTGCCTACCGGTGACAGGGCCATCACCCATGGCAGGGCGCCGGCGCCATAGTGGCCGACAAAGAGCGATGTCGAGGCGCTGCGTACCGCCTCGTAGCCGAAAAGCAGGAAAAAAGCGGCGCCGCCAATGGCGACGGCCGCCGCGAGACGTTGTGGCTCGACGCCGGATTTCAAGTCTGTCCTGTCTTTCTCTGGGGGCCTGAACCCGGGAATGTCACACTCCGGGCTCCATGATGACCTATCATCGTAGTGTCTGAAATCGTTGCCGACAACCTGCGTGGTTCACGCCACGCTCAGCGAACTGCCACGCGCAGCAGACTGGAGGTGTACCGTGTCATCCCTGCATGTCTCCCCAGGACCCACCGCCCTCGTTGACGCCAGAGATGAAGTGCGACGCCGTCTTGCTGCCGGGGACATCCCGGCGGGCGGCCTCGTCATCGAACTGGCGGGGGGCGACTACCCGTTGCGTGGGGCCTTCGATCTGGACCGGCAGGACGCGGGTACCGCCGCCGCCCCTGTCACCTGGCGGGCCCGTGCAGGTGAGTCCGTGCGCCTGCTTGGTGGTGTCGTGCTGCATGGATTTGCCGCCGTTACGGATGCTGCCATCCGCGCTCGGCTGACACCGGAGGCACGGGATCACATCGTCCAGGTGGACCTGCGTGCCTGCGGCGTCAACCACTTCGGTGATCCCGTCGCCGGCGGCCTGGAGCTGTTCTTCGGTGGCGCGCCGATGCGGCTGGCCCGGTGGCCCAGCGAGGGGTTCGTCACAATCACCGGTCTGGTGGGTGGGGACCCGGTGGACGTGCGCGGCACCAGGGGGGATCGCACCGGCAAGTTCCACTACGACGGCGATCGACCCGCCCGCTGGGTGGAGGAAGCCGATCCCTGGGTCCATGGCTACTGGTTCTGGGACTGGTCGGACCAGCGACAGCGCGTCGAGTCCATCGATCCCGCCGCTCGCGTCATTGCCGTGGAACCACCCTATCACAACTACGGGTATCGTGTCGGCCAGTGGTTCTACGCCTACAACCTGCTGTGTGAGCTCGACCAACCCGGTGAGTTCTACGTCGACCGTCAGGCGGGCATGCTCTACTTCTGGCCGCCGGCGCCACTGGACGGTATCGAGGTTGCCGTCTCCGTTGCCGACACGCTGGTCACCCTGGACGGGGCGGACCACGTGCGGGTCGAAGGTCTGACCTTCGAATACGGCCGCGGCACGGCCCTGACCGTGGCCGACGCCATTGATGTGCGGATCGAGAGTTGCCACTTCCGCAACCTGGGTGGCTGGGCGGCGCGTGTGGCTGGTGGTCGGCAGGTCACGGTGGCTGCCTGCCAGATCGAGGCGACGGGCGGCGGCGGCGTCTACCTGAGCGGCGGCGACCGGCTCTGCCTGACACCGGCAGGCCACGTGGTCGAGGACTGTCACATCCATCACTACGGCCGGGTCAATCGTATGTATCAGCCCGCCGTGCAGATTGTGGGGGTCGGTCAGCGGGTGTCACACAATCACATCCATGACGCGCCGCACATGGCGTTGCAGTTCGCCGGCAATGATCACATCCTCGAATTCAACGATGTGCACCACGTCTGCCTCGAATCAAACGACGCCGGCGCCGTCTATTCCGGTCGTGACTGGACCTGGCGTGGCACGGTCATTCGCTACAACAAGTTCTGGGAGATCACCGGCTTTGAAGGTCGCGGCTGTGTCGGGGTGTACCTGGACGACATGTTGTGCGGCACCCACGTGCACGGCAATCTGTTCTGGCGCGTCACGCGAGCCACCATGATCGGCGGCGGACGTGACTGTCTGTTCGAAAACAATCTCTACGTGGATTGCACGCCCTGCGTCCACCTCGATGCGCGCGCCATGAACTGGGCCAGCTATCATGTGGGCACCACCATGAAGGATCGCCTCGACGAAATGCCGGTCCACGACCCGGTGTGGGCGCAGCGGTATCCGGAGTTGCTGACGATCTGGACGGACGAACCGGCGGCACCGAAAGGCAACATCATCCGCCGCAATGTCTGTCAGGGTGGTGACTTCGATGGGGTGCGGGACGACGCGCGAGCCTACGTGGATCTGACAGACAATCTGGTCGCTGACGACGTGGGTCTTGCCGGCACGCCGCCGCACAGCTTCACCCTGCGCGCCGATTCAGCTGCGTGGGCCCTCGGGTTCGTCGCGATTCCGGAGGAGCAGATCGGCCCGCGGCGCTGAAGGTGCTGCGCGCTGGTTTACAGATCCAGGTCCTCCGGCTGCACCGAGGCGCGCCAGCCCTCGTAGTCGAGATCCATGGGCTCCGACCAGGCGCGGTCCACCTCGCCCGGCGTGTACACGCCTGCGGCGATGCGCGTCTTGCCGAAGTAGTCACGCATACGGGTCTGCTCCGACTTCTCCACGACCTCTGCGGCCAGCTTCGGCGGCACGAAGATGACGCCGCTTGGGGTGCCGAGCACGACATCTCCGGGAAGTACCGTCGCGTCGCCGATACGGACCGGCCCGTTGATCTCCACCAGCGTCACACCGGCCAGCCCCGTAGGATGGACACCACGGCAGAAAACGCTGATCGGTAACTGGGCCACATGCTGCATGTCGCGGATGCCGCCATCCACGACCAGACCGGTTCCCCCGGTGCGGCGGGCGATGGCACTGCCGAGGGTGTGGCCGATTGCGGTCCCGCCAGCGACCTTGCCAAAGAGCTCCACGACCAGCACATCCCCCGCTTCGAGATGGTCGACGACCCAGCAGCTGTGATCCCCGTCGCGAGCATTGCGCGTACCCTCGTCGGTGATCACCTCGTGCACATCCGGCCGTTGCGGCACGAAACGACAGGTCACGGCGCGACCCACCAGGATTCTCTGCGGCTGCAGATTGTGCCAGCCGCCTTCGAATTGCCGCTTGTAGTCGTGCCCTTCCAGTACGCCCCAGGCCTCCTCCGTCGTCACCTTCTGCATCCGCTCCAGGATCTCGGCTGGCACCAATGGGCGCCCGAAGTGGTCCCTGGCATAGGGGTTGTCCGCAGTGAGATCGGTGACGCGTTCCGGCGAGTTCAGTTCCATGGATGGCGGCAACTTGTGGTTGGTTGATGTGAGCGACGGTCGGCGACAGACGGAAAGAAGCCAATCCGATCCGCGAGGGCCAGAGCGGTCACCCGTGGCGGCGGGGCGCCGCAGTGCCTACCATCGGGGCTGCCATGAAACTCACCGACCCCGCACTGATCACAGAAATCACGCATTCGTGGCCTGGTGACCGCGATCCCCATGGCCGGCCCATGGTGCCGGATGCCACCCTGGAACGTTTGCGTTCGGTCACGACGGAACAGGCGTGGGCCGTGCTGGACAGTCACGGGTATGACCACAGCTTTGTCGGCGAGTGGACCATTCTCCATCCCGAACGCATCCTCGTGGGCCGCGCCATCACCTGCCGCTGGGTGCCGCTGCGTCCCGACCTGCACGACCGGATCCTGCAGCAAGGCGAAGCGGAGGGTCGCATCGGCTTCCCGAACTCCTGGGTCATCGATGAGATGGTGGACGGCGACGTCCTGGTGGCGGACCTGTTCGGCGAGGTGAACCTGGTGGGTGACAACCTCACCGCTGCCATCATCGCCAATGGTGGGCGCGGGATGGTGATCGATGGCGGCCTGCGCGACCTGCAGCGCATCCAGCGTTTCCCCGACTTCTGCACCTTCGTCCGGCGCATTCACCCGGAAGGCATACCGGGTGTCACCATGCCCCAGATCAACGGCATCACCCGCATCGGCGACGCGACCTGCGTCCCCGGCGACGTTGTGCTGGGCACGCCCACGGGCGTCATCTTCATTCCTCCGCATCTGGCCGAGGCAGTGGCGGATCACGCCAGCACGAAGCAGGACTGAACCGCCTCTCACGCACCGGCGCCATGCACGTTGCGCGCCGAAAGTTTACTTGCTGGCGTCGCCGCCGGCGCGCTGCAGTTCCGTCACCCAACAACCCGAAGCATCCTCCCACGACTCGGCCAGCACACGCACGCCATCGGCGAATCTCGGTGGCTGCCGGCCGGCACATGCGGACGCGACATGCCGCTGCGATAGGGTTCGCCCGTGGCCCTGCCGTTTGTCGCCGTACAGAGTAGGCACCGGAGATCTGATGTCAGTAGACGATGGCCACGCTGCGGGCCAACTCATTGCCAGTACGACTGCGGATGGCGATGGCGGTACCTGCCGGCGTCTCGGCGGACCACTGTAGCGCGGAGATCTGCCGCCCGAGATCGATGACCCCGGACTGCAGACGTACTTCCTGCGGGAAGCCATCGGCGTAGATCTGCCACTCCCCCATCGAGCCACCCGTGAAGCAGCGCGGATCACAGCCGGGATCGAAGTTGAGCCAGCGCAGGCGCACCAGGCGCGCCGTGCACGGGCACGAGATTGGTCACACGTATGGCGCGCAGCGTCGTGCTGTCGAGTTCTTCAAGGTCCAGCGTGACGCGGTGTTCCCTGTTGTTCCTGACGAGCTCCTGCGCGCGAAACACCAGGCGGTCGAGTGGATTCGAGACGAGATCGCGCTGCG
>JAQCJA010000237.1 GCA_027593305.1 bacterium | reverse complement strand
ATCGTGCAGGGCCAATACCGCCGGCAGGCGACCGCGGGACGCAGCTGGCTTGAGAAAAACAGCCTTCGTCCGTGGGCCGGCGGGCAGTTGCCAGGACAGTTCTTCCACGTGCAGGCCATCGCATTCGTGGCGACGGTCGACGCGAACGGCAGGCGCAGAACCGAGGTCGGGGGCAGCCAGTAGTTCCACCATGCGCGCACGGGCTCGATTGCGCCAGACCCCAATCCGGCGGAATTCCTCTCGACGGAAGGACAGACCCGGCAACGCCGTGCCAAGGTGCGTGGCCGCCCATGGGCCGTAGGATCCCAGTTGATTTTCAGCCATGTAAGCTATTGTCCCTATTCCGGAGTTGTACAGCCGATGCAGATTCATGAAGTTTGCACACATGGCGAAGGTGAGGTCCTACCGCGCCAGGAGCAACTGGCCTGGAAGATCGCTGCCATGGCCACAACCGTCGCCCCCGTCGATGCTGCGGCTCTGCAGATGGTGGGCAATCGCATCATCGACAATGCCGCTGTTGCTCTGGCTTCCCTCAACCGGACCCCCGTCGTGAATGCTCGACGCCTGGCGCTGGGATACGCCCACCCTGGCAACGGTGGTGCCACCCTTTTTGGAATGGCGGCAGACAGAACATTTCATTGCGAGTGGGCGGCGCTGGCCAATGGCGTTGCCGTGCGTGAACTCGATTTCCATGACTGCTATCTGGCGGCTGATTATTCGCACCCCGGCGACACGATCCCGGCAATTCTGGCCGCTGCCCAGCAGACCGGCAGAGGGGGCAGCGACCTGCTCCGCGGTATCCTGACCGCATATGAGACGCAGATGGCCCTGGTCACGGGCATCTGTCTGCATGAGCACAAGATCGACCATGTCGCCCACCTGGCGCCGGCGGTTGCTGCCGGTACCGGCACACTGCTCGGGCTGTCGACGGAAACGGTCTTTCAGGCAATCAACCAGAGCCTGCATCTGGCCTGCGCCACGCGTCAGTCGCGCAAGGGGGAGATCACCTCATGGAAGGCGTATGCCCCGGGCCAGTCCGGCAAGACGGCGCTGGAAGCGGTGGGGCGAGCCATTCTGGGCGAATGCGCCCCATCACCGATCTATGAAGGGCGAGACGGTGTCATCGCCTGGATGCTCTCCGGTCCGGACGCCACGTATCAGGTGCCACTGCCGACGCCGGGTGAAGCACTGCGCGCCATTCTCGACTCGTACACCAAGGAGCACTCTGCCGAGTATCAGGCACAGGCGCTGATCGACATCGGCTTTGCCCTGCACGCCCGGCAGATCTCTCTGGCTGACATTCGCGAGGTCGTCATTCGGACGAGTCACCACACGCACTTCGTCATCGGCACAGGTTCTGGCGACCCACAGAAAATGGATCCGGATTCATCCCGGGAAACTCTCGACCACAGCGCCATGTACATCCTCGCTGTGGCCTGGGTGGATGGGACCTGGCACCACGTCGAGAGCTACTCGGGCACACGAACGCATGAGCCTGCGACCGTGGCTCTGTGGCAGAAGATCCGCACTGAGGAAGTGAGCGAGTGGACACTCGCCTACCACGAGCCTGATTTCCATGGCAAGAAATTCGGTGCCGAAGTCGTGGTGACTATGCAGGATGGATCCACGGTCAGGGAACGACTCGACAATCCGAATGCCCACTCCCTTGGGGCACATCCCTTCACGCGGCCGGACTATGTGCGCAAGCTGCACACTCTGGGTGAGGACATCGCAGGAGCAGCCGAAATTGAGCGGTTTCTGGCTCTGGTTGACCGGCTGCCGGAGCTCACGCCGGCGGAGGTGCGGCAACTGAATATGGTCGTGCCCGCCGAGCGTCTCGAGGCGTGTGGCGAGAACCGCGTCGGCATCATGTGAGCGAAGTGTGCTGTCAGCCGGCAGGGCGACGGTAGAGGGCTTCGAAGGTGTCCTTCGCCTGCCAGCCGAGCAGACGTCGCGCCTTGTCCACGCGGTACTTGCGATCCGGCGTGTCAGCGGCGATGAAGAACACCTCGTATGGTGATGGCATGTCGCCGGCGCGCAGTCCGTACAGAAACGACTCTCCGGAATCTTCCCAGCTCACGGTGAAAGGGCCGACACCGCCCCCCTTTACTGGTGTGATCTGACGGGGACGAAAACCGCAGAACAGAAAAGTGAGCACCTCAAGACCGCGCTCCTCGGCAAATACCCGGGTGATGTGGCCGCCGAGATATTTGCTCAGTGCATACAGATCGTCCCCGGGATGCAGGGGCACATCATCAGGCACCTGATGGTCCAACCAGTGATCGGCGTGGTGTCCCATGCGCGTATGGAAGGGACCCGTATGGATGAGGCGCCGCAGGCCGGCATCGGCCGCCGCCTTGGCCACGTTGTAGGCACCCACGGTGTTGACGGCGAAAGCCTTGTCCAGCACGTGACGCAGAACCGTGAGATTGATCGCCGCGTCCATGCCTTCACAGGCGGCGCGAACCTGATCATAACTGGTCACGTCCACGACGGTGCGCTCGTGGGGCGCGTCAAGCAACTCCGGTAAGGGCGCCGTGACGCTCTGTCGTCGCTCTTCGGCGACGATCTGATCAAGTGCCACCGCGTCGGTGCAGCGCAACGTGTAGTGTTCTTTCAGAGCGGTGATGGTCGCCGCCCCTACAGGCCCACCGGCGCCGAAGATCACCACCTTGCCACCAGCAACAGTTGCCATGTCTAGGCCCCCTGCGGCAAGAAGCGGCCGCCGCTGACAACGTGCTGTTCCTGCCAGTGATAGCCCTCTGACATTTCCAGCACCAGGGCGCGCTGGACGGCGGCCACGGCATCGTCGCCGCTGGTGCCATCCGCAGCGCCCAGCGTTCCCATGCGCAGATTCACCACTTCGATCCGACCCGTGCGAGCGATCTCTCGACAGACGAGTTCGGCCATGAAGGGTGCCAGACTGGCCGCCTCAGGGCGTGGTCGCGGCTGCCAGGTCTCGGTGACGATGTACTGTTCCGGGATGTCCTGGAACAGGCGCATCTGACTGATCAGGATCAGGCGACCCACATGGGCCGCCATGGCAGCCTGCAGGAGCACGTAGGTGCCACGACTGATCCTCTCAAGCAGTTCCCCTTCGGCGCCGGTGCCCGACGCCGGCGCCGGGTCATGCGGCTGGGCGTGGACGATCATGTCAGTGCCGCGGATCGCGGCAGCAGCAGCAGGCGGCAGGTTCAGGTTGGCGTGGCAATAGCTGGCAGCATCCACCCCATCCTCCCCCGGGTCGACGGCGGCGCCCACGGGGATTACCTCGTGATGCGCTGCCAGGCGCTGACACAGCAAGGCACCCATGGGCTGATCGGCGCCGGTGATGGCCAGTTTCATACGCGTTTCACCAGGAGAGTTTTGAGGTCAGGTTGTGGAAGAAGTAGCTCGGCTCGAAATAGACGAGGCGTGCCGTCCTGGGAGAGCACACGACCTCCAGATCGACGCCAGGGCGCAGGGTCGCAATCCGACGACCATCGGCGGTCAGGATGACTTCCGGTTCGCGGGTCTCTCGACTGATGCTGAGCCGGATTCTCGCTTCGGGCGTGAGGATCAGTGAGCGTGAACTGAAGTTGTACTCATTGATTCCGTCGAGGATCAGACAACGGACTTCGGGCATCACAATCGGCGCGCCCGCAGACAGCAGGAAACCGGTGCTTCCCGTGGGCGTACCCAGAACGACACCATCACCACATATGGTGCGGATCTTCGTGTCGTCGACGAAAACATCGACGAACACCATTCGGTGGCTGGAACGGACCATCACCTCGTTGACGGCGCGCACGACGCCACCCGGATGGCGACACTCGAGACACAGCCGCTCGCTGAGGATGTAGTCGCCGGCGACCAGACGCTGCAGGATCGCCGCGAGATCACCACGATCACCGGCGGTCAGGAAGCCCACTGTACCATAGTTGATGGCAAGCACGGGTGTTTCAGGGCAGAGATCGAGCGCCCGCAGCACCGTGCCATCACCGCCCATGGCCATGACCAGGTCGAGATGTTCGGGGATGGACCCACGGTCATCGATCACCGACAGGCCGATCCCATGTTTGTCGAAGAGCTGACGAATCTCGGGCAACGGGAAGGGCTGCTGCTCGTCTCGCAGCAGGACGCCGATGTGATTCAGAGCAAGCACGTGGCCCTGGCAGACATGTGCCGCGAGGTCAAGACGCTCTTGCTTGCTTGCCAGCCTGCGCCTCGTAGGCTTTGATCAACGCCTGGGTTCCCTCATCAGCGCCGCCAAGCCGCTCGACGATGTTGAAGTACTGGTGCGCCAGGCTGACACCGGGCAGCGCCAGCTTGACATCGTTGGCTGCCGCCAGGACGAGTTTGAGATCCTTCTGCTGCAGGCGCACCATGAATCCGGGGGCAAAGTCCCCCTTGAGGATCCGGGGCCCGAGATTGGTAAGTTGCCAGGAACCGGCGGCACCGCCGCTGATGGCATCAACGACCTTGCCCACGTCCAGATCTGATGCTGCAGCCAGCATCAGGGCTTCGGCCATGGCCAGATTGGTGACGGAAACCGCGATCTGGTTGCAGGCCTTGGTCGTCTGCCCGGCACCGTTGCCGCCAATGAGGTTGATATTCTTCCCCATCGCCTCGAATACCGGCAGACAATCGTCGAATACCTGCTGCTGGCCACCAACCATGATGGACAATGTGCCGCTCTGCGCACCCACATCCCCGCCACTGACGGGTGCATCGAGCATGTGCACGCCGTGCTTGGCAAGAATCACCGCGATCTCCTGCGTCACCCTCGGAGAGATCGTGCTCATGTCGATGACGGTCGCACCCTTGCTGACGCTGTGGATGATGCCGTCCTCACCAAGGATCACGCTCTCGACGTCCGGCGTGTCCGTGACCATGGTGATGATGACGTCGCTGCCTTCGGCCGCCGCCTTTGGTGTGCCGACGCGCTGGCCGCCGGCATCGATCACCTGCTGCACACGCGGCCTGTCGCTGCGATTGTAGACCTTGAGTGAGAATCCCGCCTTGAGCAGGTGCTGGGCCATGGGCGCCCCCATGATCCCCAGACCGACAAAGCCGATTTGCGTGCTACCGGGCTTGGCTGGCATCGTGCGATCCCCTTGTTGATCAGAAGGAATAGAACAGGTGTCGATGGTCCTGGATATCGGCACTCTCAAATATCTGCGCAAACCAGGTCTGCAGAGCCTCACTGCGACGTGCCTGCAGCAGCTCTGCCTCAACCGTGGCACGCTCAGCGGCGAACGCCGCTTCATCGATGGGCGTGCGCTGGGTCATTTGCAGGAGATAGGCACCATTGTTCTGCACGACGATATCACTCACGTCAGCCACTGAAAGCTGGAAAGCGGCACCAGCAAATCGACTGCTGCGTCCTGCACCCGGAACAAAATCCGTCCGCGTAAAGGGACCGGCCGTGCGTACTTCAAGCCCGGCGGAAACGGCAGCCGTCGCCAGTTTCTGGCCACCGAGCACGGCCTGCCGCACCGGCTGCAGCCGCTCCCCGGCGATTTCAGACCGGCGACGAGCCCGCAACGACCACTCGACCTGCTGGCGTGCCTCCTCGAGGGGAACAAGCCCTTTGTCGCGGCGGTCGGTCAGTGCAGCGACGAAATATCCAGCATCCGTGCTGCCCACGGGGCTGATCTCGCCGATTTCGCTTTCAAAGAAGCGGCTGATGATCCATTCGGTGCCCTGTCCGAGCCCGGTGAGTCCGCCGCCCTGGTTTACCCAGCCCGGATCACGCGCCTCCAGGCCTTCAATGCTTGCCGCTGCCGTCAGACCGCGCTCCGCAGCCAATGCCCGCAGGGCCTCGGCCTTCTCCAGGGCCAGTTCTTCGGTCTCCGGAGAGGCCCTGAACTTCAGCAGAATGTGGCGGGCGCGAACGCGCTCCTCCGGAGACTCATCGTCAGCTGGCAACAACTCTTCCGTGAGGATGAGGTGCCAGCCATAGGCGGTCTGTACCGGCTGCGACACCTCGCCCGGAGCCAGAGCAAAGGCTGCGGCCTCGAATTCGGGCACCATGGAACCACGGGCAAAGGCTCCAAGCTCACCGCCATTGGCGGCAGAGACCTCGTCTTCCGATACAGCCGCCGCCATGTCGGCAAAATTGGCGCCGCCTTCGACGATCTCTTGCCGGAGACGATGCGCCTCCTTCTCGATGGCAACGGAATCGGCGGCACTCGAGATCCGCGGAAACAGCACGAAGGGGGCCCGCACCTGCGGCGGGTGCTGCAACTGGGAGGCCATCTCCTCGTAGTGCGCCTGGATGCCGGCTTCGGTCAGGGTTACGGCGGACTCTTCGACGGTGGTCGCCGCAACATACACGTAGTCAACGGTGGCCTTCTCGTTCTTCTCGATGTAGTACCCACGCAGTTCCTGAGGCGTAATCCGAACGGTTTCAACAAGCAGATTCTGCAGCCGCTGATTGAGCAACTGACTGTGAATCATGTTCTCGATCTGCAGTACGAAGGCCCGGTTGCTCTCGTTGGCGTGCGTATTCGGATCGACCAGGAACTGCTGATATATGTCCGGGTCGAACTCCCCCTTCTCGTTCTGGAAGATGGGGACCTGCTGCACCGCGGGCGGTGGCGCAAGGCGGGTGAAGTAGGCCAGTTCCTCGTCTGAGACTTTGATCCCCATGGCCTCGACCTGCTGCCGGATGAGCACCTCGGAGACCATGGCGTCCCACACCTCGCGGACGAGCTGGCCGTCGTCGCCTCCGGCTTGCCGTTGTTGACGAGCAGCGTTGCGCAAAGCGTCCTGAAACTGACGCAGGGGGATCTCTTCGTTGTTTACGGAACCGATGGTATCGGTGCCGCGTGAGGATGCGGTACCCGAATAGTCGGCACCCCACTCGACCACGATGAGGCCCACAAAGGCAGCGATTACGAACCACATGATCAGGCCCGTGCTCTCGCGCAGTTTGGTCATCATAAGGCGTCAGCTCTCCTGGTGCGTTTGGCGGGTTGCCAGCGCGCAATCCATGTCGGGCTCGAAATCCGTGTTCGGATCGAAATCCGTGTCCGGATCGAAATCCCCATATGGCGTGCGCAGCAGACAGGCCACTCGACGCCCGTCCCCGGGGTCGGCCAATTCGGGAACCACACGGCTGCAGGCGTCGATCGCCTCCGGACACCGCGGGTGAAACGGGCACCCCGAGGGCACCCGCGAAGGACTTGGCACGTCACCCGTCAGCACAACCCGGTCACGCTTGCTGCCGGGGTTTGCTACGGGTACTGCTGACAACA
>JAQCJA010000236.1 GCA_027593305.1 bacterium | reverse complement strand
GCGTACAGCGCTGATGTTCGCCGCTGCAGTTGTCATCGTCGCTCTGCTGCTCGGGCGGGCGGTGAACGGCCTTACGGATGTTGCCGGCGACGTACCCGATTTCGCCGTGCATGGCGACGGCGACATAAGCTGGAAGGATGCCGCTCTTGTGCTGCTCGCGGTGCTGTTCCTCGTTTCCCTTGTACGGCAGGGGCCGCGCGCCTTTGTTGGTGAACTGTTCGAGGCCGACGGCGATGCCGAATCGGGTCACGATCACAGCCATGGTCATGATCACGACACGGAAGACGAGTGTTGCGACCATGACTGCAGTGACTGTAATGATGAAGCCAACATGAGTCCTGCCCATGGCCAGTCCTGAGGAACCGATGACCGGTCCTGAGAAACTGCTGGCTGGGCAACTGCTGGCTGGGCAATTGGCCGATCCTTTCGCTGTTCTGGGTATGCATCCAGGCGCGGCGGGCGGGCAGGTTGTTCGTGCCTATCAACCTGGAGCCCATACCCTCCTGCTGCGGGATATGGCCAACCCCGATGTGACGATCGACGCCGTGCATATGGGGAGCGGACTGTTCGAGGTGGAACTGGCGGATCGCGCCGAGCCATTCGTCTACGAACTCGGCGTCGACTACGGAGACGGATTCCGCCACTGGTCACGGGATGCCTATTCGTTCTGGCCCATGGTCAGCGACTACGATCAGCATCTGTTCAACGAAGGGCGGCATCACCGGATCTACGATGTCCTGGGTGCGCACCAACGGCAGGTCGATGGCACGTCAGGGGTCCACTTCGTCGTCTGGGCACCCAACGCCAGGCGGGTCAGTGTGATCGGCGATTTCAATCACTGGGATGGCCGTCGACAACCAATGCGCTCGCTGGGCAGCAGTGGACTGTGGGAACTGTTTCTTCCCGGGCTGCAGGCGGGCACGGTGTACAAGTACGAGATCCTCAGCGCCGCTGGCCACCTGCTGAGCAAGGCCGATCCTTGTGCCCGGGCCACGGAACTGCCGCCAAAGACAGCCTCGATCGTGGCACCACCCCTGGCGCACCAGTGGCAGGATGGCGCCTGGATCGCGGCCCGGGCCGACAGGACCTGGCATCGAGAACCTCTGTCCATCTACGAAGTGCATGCCGGCTCCTGGCGCTTCGGTGAGGATGGCCTGCCCATGGGCTGGCGTGATCTGGCTCGGGCTCTCGGTGATCATGTTGTGGCTCTCGGCTTCACCCACGTGGAACTCATGCCCATCGCCGAGTTTCCCTTTGGTGGGTCGTGGGGCTATCAGGTCACCGGCTATTTTGCTCCGACTTCGCGCTTCGGTACACCTGATGATTTTGCCTGGTTCGTCGATCACCTGCACGCCCGTGGCGTCGGCGTGATCGTCGATTGGGTCCCCGGGCATTTTCCCACCGATGCCCACGGTCTGGCGCGCTTTGATGGCAGTGCCCTCTACGAGCACGATGATCCGCGGCAGGGCGCCCATCCCGACTGGGGGACGCTGATCTTCAACTTCGGCCGCAACGAGGTGTGCAGTTTCCTGCTGTCGAATGCACGTTTCTGGCTTGACCAGTACCACGTGGACGGCCTGCGGGTGGATGCGGTGGCGTCCATGCTCTACCTCGACTACTCACGCGAGGCGGGGGACTGGATCCCCAATCGGTACGGTGGTCGCGAGAACCTGGAAGCGATCGAGTTCCTGCGCCAGATGAACATTCTGGTACATGCGGATTTCCCGGGAATCCTGACCCTGGCAGAGGAGTCGACGGCATGGCCCTCGGTGTCGAGGCCCACCGATTCCGGGGGGCTCGGCTTCGGCTTCAAGTGGAATATGGGCTGGATGAACGACATGCTGCGCTACATGTCGAAGGATCCTGTCTATCGGCGCCACCATCAGTCGGACCTGACATTCGGCATGCTCTACGCCTACACCGAAAATTTCGTGCTGCCTCTCAGTCATGACGAGGTCGTCCACGGCAAGAAATCACTGCTGGACAAGATGCCAGGGGATGAATGGCAGAAATTCGCCAACCTGCGTCTGCTGTACGGCTACATGTTCACTTCTCCCGGCAAGAAACTGCTGTTCATGGGTGGTGAGTTCGGTCAGTGGTCGGAATGGAATTATCAGCGCGACCTGGAGTGGTCCAGCCTCGACTACGGTCCTCACGCCGGCGTCCAGAGGCTGGTACGTGACCTCAATGCCCTGTACCGTGAACACCCCGGGTTGCACACCTCCGATTGTGATCCTGCCGGTTTCGAATGGATCGATTGCCAGGACGCCGAAAGCTCGGCCATCGCTTTCGAACGGCGCGGTGATGACGGGGACTCTGTGGTTGTCGTCTGCAATTTCACGCCCGTCGCCCGTGAGGCCTATCGAATCGGCCTGCCACGCCCCGGGCGCTGGATCGAATGCCTCAACACCGATTCCATCGTCTACGGTGGTTCTGGAATGGGCAATGCCGGAGCTGTGACGTCTGATGATGAGCCATGGCACAATCGCAGGTGGTCGGTGAGCTTGCGATTGCCGCCACTGGCAACGCTTGTTTTCCGACCGGATTCGGCTCAGTAACCCGGGCCTGTATATTCGCCCCATGGCAACGCCAACTGACAAAGAGAAACTACTAATCCAGGTTCTGCGGAAGATCCCCATCTTCAATGGACTGGCCCCGACGCAGGTGCGCAAGGTTCTCGGGCTCTGTCATCACAAGACCTACAAACCCGGCGAGCGGGTCTGCGAAAGCGGCACCAGGCCGGATGAAATGTACGTTCTGCTCTCTGGAGAACTCGCCATCATCACCCCCGAGGGACTGAAGGTGGCAACGATCCTCCCGGTGACAACGGTAGGGGAGATGGGTGTCATTACCGGGCAGCCCCGGGTGGCGTCTGTCGAGGTCACCAAGTCCAGTGCCCTGTTCACCATTCGCAAGGCCCGGTTCGACGCGATTCTGCGGGAAGACAATGACATGCAGGCGAAGGTTTTCCGGGCGATTATCGACGTGTTGTCCGGCAAGCTGTCCAACGACAATGTGCGGCTGCGCGACCACCAGATGGAGAGAGCCCGCGATCAGGGGCGCATCGCGATTCTGCAGCGTCGAATCAAGGAGCACGAGGGCCGCGCCGGTATCGCTCTCGACATCGCCGCGCAGAAAACAGGGATGGATCGCGAGGAATTGAGTCTGCACGTCGAGGAACAGGTCAAAGATCTGATTCCACGAATTCTCATCGTTGATGATGAGGCTGAGTTCCGCATGCTGGTCAGGGATGCTCTGCCAGGTTTCGATGTGGTGGAGGCTGGGCACGGCAAGGAGGCCCTCGACGTGATCCGGGAGGTCAAGCTTGATCTCGTGATCACGGACATCAACATGCCCGAGATGGATGGTGTGCAACTGCTTGAGAACCTGCGCTCCCAGTTCCCTGACCTGAAGGTTCTGGCGGTATCCGGTTACCTAGATGCGGACGAAGTGCGCCGGCAGTCCTTTGACGGTTTTATCGAAAAACCACTCGCCCTCGAACCCTTCCAGCGTCTGGTGGAACAGACACTGGGGATTCTCGATACATGAGGAGTACAGTCGATCCTGTCCCGCTATGCCATCAACGGCTCCGGTCCCGGTGTCCTTTCTGGGCCTGGCAGCAATGGCGCTGAGCGTTGCCACGGGTTGCCTGCATCCGCGGCCGATCCCTCTGGCCGGTGCGGCGGTCGTCGCTCCCGGCCTCAACCTCTTTGGTAAAGGTCTGCGTGATGCCCTTGATCAGCGCCGCCTGACCATGAAAGTGGCGTGATGTCCGTGTCCCGGTTTCTGCATCGACTTGCCATCGTCGCCATCATCGGCACGCTGCCTGGCTGCGCTGCCTGGATTGGCACCAAGCCCGCGCCCGCCGTAGAGGACCCTGCGCGCCAGCAGGCCATGCAATACTTCTTGCAGGCCAAGGTCTTCGAAGCGCAGAACAATCATCTTGGCGCGATTGTGGCGCTGCGCAGCGCCGCTGATCTCGATCCATCTTCACCAACGATATACGCACAGCTGGCGCAGAACTACGATCAGATTCAGGATGACCGCATGGCCATCAACTTCGGCACCAAGGCCCTGGCACTCGACCCCGAACGGACTGCACTGCGTTACCAGATGGTTCGGTGGCTGAATTCGGTGGGAGACCCGCAAGGTGTAGCTGTGCAGATGCGCGAGCTCATCCGCCGCGATCCCGACAACTGGCAACTCTACTCGCACCTGGCTCGGGTCTACCTCGAGACCGGCCAGGAGGAGCTTATCGATGAGCTCTTCGATCGGCTTCTCGAACAGCCCGACACACCAGTCGACGTCCGGGTGAACGTCGCCTACGTGTTATCACGTACCGGGCGTCGAGAGCTGGCCGATCGGGTATTTCAGCAGGTGCTGAGCGCCGATCCCACCGTCGAGGATGCCTGGTTGGGCCTTGGTGAGCTTCAGGTCTCCCGCGGTGACCGACAGGCCGCTCTGGCATCGCTGCGCGAAGGCGCGCGCCATGTGCCGGAGAGCTCTCTGCTCATGTATGAACTGGCCCGTGTCATCGAATCCGGTGAGGATCTTGCACCGATTGTTGCCCGTGAAGATGCTGCCTACCTGTACCGTCTCGGCCTGGCTCTGTCTGAGATGGAGAAGTTTCCCATGGCGGCACGAGTCTTCGAACAGATTGTTGGTCAGAGGCCGATCAACGTCGACGGTTGGCTTGATCCGGTCCGCTACTACCTGCATGTGGGACGCGTGGATCGGGCCGAGGAAATCCTCGCGGATGCGGTGGCGGCCATGCCGGACAGCCTGCAACTCTACCTGTTCTGGGGCACCGCTCTGGAAGAGGCGGGACGCCACGAGGATGCCGCCAGCGTCTACGAGAGAGCGAGCCACCAGCTAGCCGATTCCCTTGATCTCTATCTCGTGTGGGGCTGGAACTACGAACAACGACGCATGTGGGATGCCGCCGTCGAGGTATACCGCAAGGGGATTGTCAACGTCGGCCCACAGCCTCAGTTGTACATCCGTTGGGGCATCGTTTACGGACAACAGCAGCGGTGGCACGAGGCGATCGCCAGGTATCGGAAGGCGGTCGAGGCAGACTCAACGTCTGCAGACGGGCATCTGCACTGGGGCGTGGCTCTGCAGAAACTGCAGGAGTGGGAGAGTGCTGTTGAGCACCTGACGCGAGCTGTTGAGTTGGTGCCGGACGATGGTTTCGCCCTCTTCTACCTGGGCAGCGCCCTCGAGCAGGCGTCCCGTGAACGATCCGTGCCCGGAGATGATTACTTCGAGCGAGCCGTCACCGTCTTCCGCCGATTGCTGGAACTGAACCCTGACGATGCATATGCCCTCAACTACCTCGGCTACAGCTTCGCAGAGCGTGGCATTCATCTCGACGAAGCGGTCGATCTGCTGACGCGTGCCGTTCGTCTGGAGCCGGACAATGGCGCCTTTTACGACAGTCTCGGCTGGATCTACTTTCGCAAGGGAGAGTTGCAGCAAGCCGAAGAAAACCTGGCCCAGGCCCTGCAACGGATGCCGGATCACGAAGATGCCGAACGGGCCGTAATCCTCGGCCACGCCGGCGACATCGCCAGTGCTCTCGGCCAGCAGGAGCAGGCACTCGGCTACTGGCGCCAGGCACTCGAACTGGAGCCGGGCAATGCGGATCTGCAGGAGAAGACCCGGACGGCGGTCCAGCCGGCCCAAGAGCCGTGAGCCGTGCCCGCAACCGGCGCCGCAGTTGCTGGCCGGCTTATTGGCCGGGTTACTGGCTGGCGCTGGGCCTGACACTTTCCGCCTGTGGGCCGCCGCGACCCGTGCAGCGCGCGGGCTGGACGGGGGACGCAGCGCCGGTCTCGTTGGATGGATTGTTGCACACAGATGCAAACCACCTGCAGCAACTCACCGACCTGACGGCGGAGGTCGATTTCCTGTTGCACAAGGTGGGCTCCGCTTCGGGCTCGATCCTGTACCAACCACCAGCGCTGCTGCGCCTCGATGTCCGAGGACCCCTCTTTCAGCGGGTTCTGTCGGCCGTTCTCGACGGGGATCGGCTTCTGGCCTTGGCGGATTCGCGACTCTATGACATGCCTGCCAGCAATGGACTCGATGCCTTCATCGATATCGATCTGGCCGGTTACGACCCGCGTCTGGCCCTTCTCGGCGTGCTGGCGCCCACGGGTGCCATCGAGGCCATCGATTACCCGCGGGTGGATCGTGCCTGGCTTACCCTGAATGACGGGATCCAGAACCAGCGGCGTCGGCTGCTGGTCGATCTGCACAGGGGGTTCGTCGAACGCGAGGACCTGATCGACGACCAGGGGCAGACGCGCTGGTCGCGGAAGATGTCAGGCTGGCGGCGAATGGGTGACACGGGACTGTATCTGCCGACGAAGATCCGCATCGAGAGCCGGGGACACGTTCTCGAGCTCGACTACGGCGACGTTCATATCAACAAGGGGTTGCAGCGGGCCACCTTTTTCAGCGGCATCGGCACGCCCTGACCCCTGACCCCTCCCACTGGGCCCTGCGGCACGGCGTCCTGGCGGCGAACAAGGCGTAGCGCCCGTCAGTTGCCAGGTTGACAACGATAGACGTTGTTGAGATCCGTGACACCCCGCCCTGCGCCGCGCGAAAGCCGGGCGTCAGGACAGCCAGCAACAACCACCGCCCGCTGCCTGGCGGGCAAAGGTTGTCTCGGTGATGATGGCCCCCCTCAGAGATGAAGGTGTCGCGTGTCTCTCATCAGGGTGTTGCCATCGACGGCGGCTGATCGGCTCCGAGGCGCGCCATGACACTCTCTCGACTCTCCCGACGAATCCGGCGCAACCAGCCGCCCATGGTCAGCAGTTCGGTGCTGGTCGGGCTCTGCCGGATCAGACGCAACCACGTGGCCTGGGTGGCCCGATCGGAGATATCCGCGATGCCCGGGACCTTGTCCGCCGGCAGGGAGTACAGATGCCGCGCCTCGGCGGTGAAGATCCAGGCCTGGTCGCCCGTGGATATGTCGTGCAGAAAGAATCGTTTTATTGGCAGCGAGATGCTGCGCGAGAACAGGGCGATCCGCTTTCCCCATTGGATGAACTGATCCTCGAAGGTGAGCGGGTAAAGCCCGGCATAGGGTGAGTGGAAACGCTCCGGGTCGTATCGAACAACGATGTCATAGGCGCTGTTGCTGTCGGTACGGTCCGGCAGAATCAGAGCGCCGGCAAGGATCTGCAGGTAGGCAGGTTCGTCCGGGGCTGCCAGGGCGGCAACCAGGTAGACC
>JAQCJA010000235.1 GCA_027593305.1 bacterium | reverse complement strand
CACCTGCAGTGGCTGGGTTTCGGCTCGGGAACGACGCCGATTTTCTCTACCGAGGACGCTGGTACCTGGCGCTGCGTGGAGGCCCATGTGCGCCTCAATGACGCGGGTCAGGCCAACGGTGTGCAGGAGTTCTGGATCGACGGCCACCTCGAGGCGCGGCGCGAGGCACTGGATTTTGTCGGTGACTACACCGACTACGCCATCAACGCCGTGTTCTTCGAGAACTACTGGAATGCCGGCTCACCGGTGGATCAGGAACGCTACTTCGACAATATCGTCGTCGCCACTGCGCCCATCGGCTGCCGCTGACCACCCATCGGTTCCTTGCGGGGAATGCGTGGGATTTCAGGAAATCACATCGACGTGCGTGGCGATGGCCCGCATGGGCTGGTCCTGCGAGCGTGGTGTGCAGGGTGCACATAAGCAGCACCTCGACCTGGGGAGAGATCACGAGGGCGCGGACCGCCTGACGGTGTTCGATGTCAACCATGGTGTCCCAGTGTGGCCCGGGCGATGGCTCCTTCGCCGCCTGGCGTCAGTTCGGCCCGGGACCTCCCGCTTCATTGTTGACGGACTGCACGAGGGCCCGCATGTAGGCGATCGAATAGGCGACGCCCGCCCGATGGCCGCCAAGCAGGGCGGGAATGTGATCGGGGATGATGGCACCGTCATAGCCGACGTCACGCAGCGTTTTCATGACGACGTGCATGTCCATGTAGCCGTCATCCATGAGTGTCTCCGTCCACGGCTCCGGCATGGGGTTGGTGACATTGCGGAAGTGCACCTTGAACAGCTTCCTGCGCTCGGCGAAGTAACGGATGGCGCCGGGTACGTTTACGCCCATGTTCTGCTCGCCCCCCTCCAGCCAGCAGCCGATGCACAGGCAGACACCGATGTTCGGGCTGTCGGCGATCTCCATGGCCCTCTTGTAGCCGTCAAAGTTGCCGAAGATGCACCGTGGCACGCCGCCGAGGGCATAGACCGGCGGATCGTCGGGGTGGATCCCGATGAAGACACCGGCAGCTTCGGCGACGGGGGTGATGTGCTTGATCATGTAGGCATAATTGTCCCACAACTCGTCCTCCGTGTACAGGCGCCCATGGGTCAGTTCGCCCTCGAACTTCTTGCCGATCCAGTTCCCCGTGGCATTCTTGATGTCGAGGGTGCGGGCCTGCATGCCACCGCGTCGCGTCGTATGTCCGGAACTCCAGATGCCGTTGCCCATGTGGGCATAGGTGTTGTACGGGATGCCGGCCTCGCCGAGATTGCGGATGAAGGTGGCAAACTCTTCGACTTTCTCGTCCCGGCCCGGAAGGTTGAGGGTCACCTCCGGCATGTTGTGCACACTGTGGTTGCCGATCCGGTAGATCTGCAGGTCGTATTGAGCGAAGCGCGCCTTCAGGTGTTTGTAGTAGTCGGCGTTCTGATCGTTGTCATCGCCGACGCTGACCATCACCCATTCCACACCCAGCTGCTGAATGAACTGCAGATCCTCGTCAGAGGCCTTGTCATTTGTCTGGGCGGCAAGCTGGATGCCGGGGGTGCTTGCTTCGAAGCCAGGGACTGCACGGAGTTTGTATGCCATCTTGTCCTCGCCGACGGGTGTGTTTGGCGACAAGGATAAGGTGAATTCGTCCGCACACAACGGTTGTGCAAAGAAACCCGTGACCCTTGCCCCGCGGCCAGAGTCATCGTAGCCTGCATCGGTCATTATCTCACGCCGATACGGGATCAAGGAGCAGGCTTTGCGCAGACTCACAGGTAGATTTCTCCGCTGTGGTGCCGCCATCATGTTGACACTGCTGGCGTACACCGTCAGCGGCTGCGGTTCGGGCAACGACAGCCCTGGCAACGACAGTCAGAGCGTGCCGCGGTCACGAACCTTCATCACCGATTGCGTCGACTTCGGCTCCTGTGACGGGCAATTCAAGGACTACGACAGCTTCCATCCCTATCTGCCGGGGGTGACGAATCGTACGGGGTACAATTTCCTCTACGAGCCCCTGTACTTCTACAATGCCTACGTGGACTCCAACAATATCATGCCCTGGATTGGCACAGGGCACGAGTTCAATGCCGACTTCACCGAGATCACGGTGCACATCCGCGCTGGTGTGGAGTGGAGTGATGGACATCCGTGGACCGCCGAGGATCTGGTGTTCACGATCAACATGCTGCGGGAGAATGCGCCGTTTCTGGTCAATGCTGTCGACATGGACACCTGGGTGAAATCGGCGGAAGTCATCGATCCGCTGACAGTGCGGATCACACTGAAGGCGCCGAATCCGCGCTTCATGTTCAGCTACTTCACCAACAACTTCGACAACGGTGTGCCCATCATTCCCAAGCACATCTGGGAAGGGCAGAATGCACAGACTTTCCGCAATTTCGACATGACGAAGGGCTGGCCCGTGGTCTCGGGGCCGTACCGACTGGAGGTGTCGTCGCCGGAGCAGCGTGTGTGGCGCGTGCGTGAAGACTGGTGGGCGGAAAAGATCGGCTTCCAGCAGCGGCCGCAGGTGGAGCGCCTGATCTACGTTCCCTTCATGGACGAATCCAAGCGGGTGCAGGCCATCATCAGCAACACCGTCGATATGACGGCGGGTGTCATGCCTGCCAACATCATGACCATGATCGAGGAGAATCCTGCAGTCACCACGTGGTCCGGGCGCGATGTGCCCTACGGATACCTGGACTGGTGGCCGCTGTCCTTCGGTTTCAATGCCATGGAGCCACCCTTTGACGACGCCGAGGTGCGCTGGGCGATCAATTACGCCATCAATCGCGAGCAACTGGTGGAAGTCGGGTGGATGGGGGCGGGCAAGCCATCGCTGCTGCCGTTTCCGGATTTTCCTGCGATTCGACGATATCTGGATCAGGTGCAGGATGTGATCGACAAGTACCCGGTGGGGCTGTACGATCCGCAGCGGACCGCCGAGATCCTGCAGCGCAAGGGCTGGATCCGGGATGAAGAGGGCATCTGGGCGAAGGACGGCGAGCGGTTCAAGATCAACATCGACATCTCCCCGGGATTTCAGGACATCACGCCGGTGCTGGTGCGACAGTTGCGGGACGCCGGGTTCGATGCCAGTTCTCGCATGACTTCGGATGGTTACTCCCGTACGACGCAGGGCGTCGCCCGGGCCTACATCATGGGCAATGGGGGATCGGTGCGGGATCCCTACTTCACCCTGAGGCTCTATCACAGCCGCTTTGCCTTGCCCACGGGCCAGGCGACCGACATCTTCTGGCGCTGGCGCAACAGTGAGTTTTCCGCTCTCGTCGACGAGATGGGCAAGACGGCGCCCGAAGATCCGCGTATGATCCCGCTGCTGCGCCAGGCGCTCGATATCTGGCTTGCCGAGATGCCGGCGATTCCGCTGCTGCAGTTCTACCACCGACTGCCGCACAACCAGACGTACTGGACGAATTGGCCTTCGGAAGAAAATCCCTACATCAATTCAGCCTACTGGCACCGGACCTGGTTGCTGGTGCTGCTCCATCTGCAACCTGTGCAGTGACCCAGTGAGCATTCTGCGCATCGGCGCGCACCGTGGTGCCATGGCGCATGCGCCGGAGAACACGCTGGCCGCCTTCGACAGGGCCATTCACTTCGGTGCCTATCGTATCGAGTTCGATCTTCGGCGCAGTCGGGACGGGCACATCGTCGTCATTCACGATGCCACGGTGGAGCGCACGACAGATGGTGCCGGCGTGGTTGGCGAGATGGACCTGGCGCAGTTGCAGTCGTTGCGCAGTGATGGCGAGCCCATTCCGAGTTTCGCTGAGGCCATCGACTGCATGCGGGGGCGGGCGCGTATGCTCATCGAGTTGAAGGATGAGGACATTGCCGAGCAGGTGGTGGGGCAGATCGAGGCGGCGGGGGTCGTTGACCAGTGCACAATTTCGAGCTTCCACGAGCCCTCCCTGCAGCGGACCCACGAACTCAATGCCGAGATCGAGGTCGCCTGGTTTCACGTGCAGCCGGGCCCCTTCGATGCGGCGCACATCATCGGCCAGTATGGAGTGGGTCTCGTCATCGTCTGGCCTGCAGCGGCCCGAAGGGAACAGATCGCCGCCGCCAGGGAGCATGGTCTGGAGATCCGTTGCGGCTTCAGGGACGACCTCAGTTACGACGAGACCTATGCCCGTCTGTGCGAGTTCGCCGAGCTCGGTGTGACCGAGTTTTCCAGCGGCCGCCCAGACTGGATCGGGCAGATGATTGCTGCATACCAGTCGACACATTCATAGAAGTCCAGGACATCGATCACGGCGCCCGGAGACAGACGGATCCGGCGTTCACTGAGAAAGGGAAACACATGCGACCGGGAAAGTTCAAGCTATCGATGGTGCTGGGCAGAAGCCCGGGGTGCTACCCCGACAGGGTCAAGATCTGTCGGGAGATGGGGATCAGGCACTGCATCACGTCAGCCCCTCTGCACGAGGTGGGCCGCGATCAGTACGCAGCGGCCATGCTGCAGCAGAAGGAGGAATGGGCGCAGGCCGGTTTCTCCATCCCCGTGTATGAGACGATGACACCGGTACGGGCCGATCACATCCGTCTCGGCACGCCGGGACGTGACGAGGAACTGCGCAACTACATCGCCGCCGTGGAAGCCATGGGCAAGGCAGGTATTCCGGTGCTGTGCTACAACCTGGGCAAAGGGGGTTCACGCACAGGCTGGGTGCCGATGCGGGGTGGCGCCATCTCTTCTCAGTTCGACTATGCACAATCGAACCAGGCGGTGCGCGAGGACGATGAGCAGGTGCAGACCGAAGAGGAACTGTGGGACAACCTGACGTGGCTGCTGGAGCGCATCGTTCCCGTCGCCGAGAAGGCCGGTGTGCGTATGGGTTATCACCCCAACGATCCGCCCATTTCCCCGTACCAGGGATCCGCACAGATCATGGTCAGCGCCGACGCCTATCGTCGCCTGCTCAAGCTCGCACCGAGCCCGAGCAACTGTGTCACCTTCTGCCAGGGAAACTTCCGCGCCATGGGTGAGGACATCTACGCCATCGCCCAGGAATTCTGCGAGCAGGACAAGGTCGTGTTCATCCACTATCGCGACGTCGAGGGCACGGCGGACACGCGCTTCACCGAGACCTTCCACGACAATGGTCCGACAGATATGGCGCGTATGCTGGAGGTCTACTCCAAGGGCGGATTCGACGGTGCCATCCGCCCCGACCACGCGCCGGCGATGGGGAACGAAGATCCCGAGGAAACCCGCGGTTACGGTGTTCTGGGCAAGATCTTCGCCTTTGGCTACATGATCGGTATCATGCAGTCGCGCAATCTGGCCTATGAGTAGTGCCAATGACACTGTCGCGACGGGTACTGCTTGCAGCGCTGCTGTCTCTGGCTGTCTGCGGATGCGCCGGCGATGACGGCGGGGCTTCGGCGGGTGAGCCGCTCAGCGTACGGGATGCCTGGATCCGTGAGCCGCCGCCGTGCAGCCCCGCGGCGGCGTATCTGACCATCGTCAACCGGGGCGCCAGCCCCATCGAGCTTGTCGCTGTGGAGACCGCCATCGCCGAACGCACCGAGATTCATGTGATGGAGCAGAACAACGGGGGCATGACGATGCGCCGCACGGAGAGCGTGTCCATTCCCGGCCATGGTGAGGTGTCCCTGCGTTCGGGCGGCACCCATCTGATGTTGCTGAATCTGCGACGGCAACCGCTCGATGGAGAGGTGGTCGACCTGGTGTTGCGCTTCGGCGATGGCACCGAGAAGCGCGTCGAAGCACCTGTGCGAAAGGGCTGACCATGCGTCGAACCGGATTCCTGCTGGCAACGTGTGCCTGCCTGCTGGTGTTGTCATGTGGCGCACCCGATGTCGGGCAGCAGGACGCCGAAGACGAAACTCCGACCCCGGTCCCACCGCTGGAGAGCTACAGCGGAATCGGCGGCGATTTCGCTCTGGTCGATCAGCATGGTGACGGCTTCACTCTGATGAGTCTGCGCGGTCGACCGGCAGTGCTGTTTTTTGGCTACAGCTATTGCCCCGATATCTGTCCCACGACGCTGTCCAGAATGAATCAGGTCCACGAGATCCTGGGCACGGAAGCGGCGGATCTGGCCACCGTGTTCATCACGGTCGATCCTGAGCGCGACACCATCGACAGGCTCGCCGAGTACCTCGGCTACTTCGGCGGGGGCGTCATCGGCCTGCGGGGCACGGCGCAGGAAATTGATGACGTGATCGGGCGCTACGGGGGGCACTACGCGTTGCGCAAGGAGGCGGGACGGTCAGATTACTTCGTGGACCACTCCACCTCCACCTACCTGATCGACCAGCAAGGCAAGGTGCGGTTCCTCTTCAGCCAGAGCGACGGGCCGGAGTTGATGGCTGCTGTGACCCGGCAACTGCTGAGCCCGCCATGAGACCGGCGCTGATCACACCAGCGTAACCGACCCGCGGCCGTGCAGAATCCGCCTTTGCGTGTGACGGTTCAGGCAAACCCTTCGACAAATGTCCGCAGGCCGCCGCTGTCGGGTGGGTCGCAGATCAGGGCTCTGCCACAAGTGATGGCCCGGGTCTCTGCGGCGCGGCGCCTGGCCAGATCCTCAATCGACTCCAGATCCTCCACGTGCGCCGCACCCAGGATGCGACGCAGCATCTTGACGCCGGCAAAGCGCAACGCCTCCTGCCAAATGCCGGGTAGCCGCTTCGAGGGGCCGAAGGCTTCACCATAGGCACGCCAGCAGACCTCGATGCAATCGAGCAGGGCCGCCGTCCTGGCGGTGGCATCAGCAGTCTGCACATGGGCATGCCACGACAACAGGTAGTTTGCCGTCAGCGCCGCCAGGTCAAAGGCGATGGGGCCAAAGAAGGCGAACTCACCATCGATGACGCGGGCTTCCTCGCCGCGCACCATGACACTGCCGGTGTGCAGGTCACCGTGAACGACACCCTCGCGGGCCTCGACGAAGCGGGACCGGAGTTCGCGGATCATCGCCCGCAGGGCCGCATCGGCCCGAACATCGGCAACAATGGTCTCCAGACCTGCCGTGTGGCGGTTGGTCATGTCCTGCCGAAAAGGTTTGGTGAAGACATAGTCGGCGGTGATCGCCTGCATCTCAACATTGCCGAAATCCCGCTGATACCGGGCGAGCAGATCGGGTGAAATTTCATCCGCCAGCGTTGCACGATGCATGGCCCCCATGAAGGCACCCACAGTGGCGGCGGCGGCGGGACGGATGTCGCCATCGACGAGGGCATCCCGCAGGATGCGGAAGCCGCGCAGGTC
>JAQCJA010000234.1 GCA_027593305.1 bacterium | reverse complement strand
ATGGGTGTGCTTCAGGGCTTCATCGTTGTCGAGCCAGCGCACGGACGTCACGGTACGGTCGACAGCGGCAAAGGCGCGGGGCCCGGCGCCGCCGCCGCCGGTGGTCACGTGCGCATCCCCGCCAACGGAGAGATTGTGGATGAACAGGTAGAGACGGTCATCGGCTTCGAGGGCGAAGTCGCCACCCGCCCCCCGGACTGCCGACACGCGGCCGTCATAGAGGATGTGTTGATGTCCCTTGATCCACTCGCCCACGCGGCGCAGAGTGGCAGACTCATAGTCGGGAATGGCGCCCCCCGCCGTGGGGCCAACATTGAGCAGGTAGTTGGCGCCGACCTTCCGGCAGGCGCACAGATTCACAATGATCTCTCGCGGCGACAGGTAGTTGAAGTCCTCGGCGCCGATGCCCCAATGACGGTTGAAGGTCTGGCACATTTCGGCGGCGATGTACTTGGGCATGCCGTTGCGATCCATGGGTGTGGGCCGGCCCTGCTCAAAGGTGACGGAGTCGATCTCCGGGTGGCCGACGTGACCTTTGGCGCCCAGACCGGTGTTGTTGATGATCATCGCCTCCGGCTGGTGTTTGCGGATCATGGCGTAGAGACGATCCTCCTTCCAGTCGGCGTCGGGTTTGCTCCAGTTGCCGTCAAACCAGAGGCCACCGATCGGACCGTACTGCGAACACAGAACTTCCACCGAACTGTGCAGGTACTCGAGGTAGGCATCGAAGTCGTTGGTGAAGCTCGGCTGAAACCAGTCGAGGGTGGTGTGGTAGAAGAAGGGGATCACGCCCTCGGCGCGGCAGCCTTCGATCAGTTCCGCCACCAGATCCCGACCGGCGGGGCTGTGGGGCGCGTCGTGATCACTCAGGCCGCGCGTGTCGTAGAGGGAAAACCCGTCATGGTGGCGACTCGTGAGGGTGACGTACTTCATGCCCGCCTGCCGGGCGACGCGGGCAATGGCACGGCCGTCAAACTCGTCCGCCGTAAAGCGGTCCTTCAGCCGGGCGTACTCCTCCATGGGTATCTTGCGCAGGTGCTGGACCCATTCTCCCTGGCCCAATTGCGCATACAGCCCCCAGTGGATGAACATGCCGTAGCCGAGTTGTTCAAAGCGGCTGATACGGGGTGCAGGGACAGGAACGATCATGACGATTCCTTTCGAGGGAAGTCTGCCATATTATACCGACTTTCCCCAGCCTTCTGTCGAGGAGCCTTTCTTGAGTCCATTTGTCGCAAGTACCGCCGCCCGCAGATTGACCGATGCCGAGAAGGCACAGTTCGGCGAGCGTGGCTACGTCAAGAATCTGCCCGTATTCGATGCGGATGTCGTCAGCCATCTGCAGCAACGCTTCGACGAACTGTGGCACAAGCTGCCGGATGGCACGGACATCAACAAGGTCAACTGCTGGCACAAGGCCAATCGCTGGGCCTACGACCTGTGTGCCACGCCGGAAATTCTGGACTGTGTCGAGGATCTTCTCGGAGCGGACATGTATCTGTGGGGCTGCCAGTTCTTCTGCAAGCTGCCCGGTGTCAGCACCGATGTGCCCTGGCATCAGGATGCCCAGTACTGGCCGCTGACCCCGCGCGAAACGGTGACGGTGTGGCTGGCGCTGTACGATACGGACGACAGCAACGGCGCCATGCGTGTGGTCGCCGGCAGTCACAGGACCGGCATGCAACAGCACTCCGTCGTGCACGGGGAGCAGTACGTGCTGGGCCAGGCGATCGACGAGAGTCAGTTCGACACCGCCGATATCGTCACCATCGATCTGCAGGCGGGGCAGATGTCGCTGCACGATGATCGCCTGATTCATGGCTCGGGCCCCAGCCTGTCGGGGCAACGGCGGGTGGGGCTGACGATGCGTCTGTCGCCGACCCGGGTGCAGTGTGACCTGGCGACGTGGCCCAATTTTGAGGCCTACCTCATGCGGGGGCAGGACACCTACGCGCACAATCCGCAGGGGAAAGTGCCAACGGGTGACGCCGTGCCGACAAAGATGTTTCCCCTGTCATCCGAATTCGCCTGAGCCAGCGCAGGAGCCACCCCATGTGCCGCAACATTCGACCCCTGTACAACTTTGCGCCGGCGGCGACGGAGGATGAGGTTCGCGCTGCGGCGGTGCAGTTTGTCCGCAAGGTCAGCGGCTTCACCAGGCCGTCCGCCGTCAACGAAGGCCCCTTTGCCAGAGCCGTGGAGTCGATCACGGCCAGCACGCACCAGTTGCTGGCCGAACTGGCGACCACGGCGCCGCAACGGGACCGGGACATCGAAGCGGCCAGGGCCAAGGCCAGGGCGGCGCAGCGTTATGCGCCACGTGCCAATCCGGTTTGATTGACCCCCTTATCCCGTCCGGGTATACTCCCGCCGGAGGAGACGGTACATGCCGAATGGACTAACCGCAGAACAGGTCCGGCACTTCACGGACGAAGGCTACGTGATGGTGCCCGATGTCTTCACCGATGCGGAGATTCAGCCGCTGCGGGACGAGATCACCGGGGTCATCGACAGCGCCGCGCAGGACATGCTGGCTGCCGGCAAGATCAGTCGATCATGGGCAGAAGAGCCCTTCGAAACGCGCCTGACGCGGGTGTTCGGCGAATGTGCTGAGATTCTGTCACCCATTGTCGGCCGCGCCGGCGGTGGTCACAGCGGCCCGGCCTTCTTCGAGTTCATCACCAACCAGCGCCTGCTGGGCTGTATGGAGTCCCTCGTCGGCCCCGAGATCATCGGCTCATCCGTGTACCGCATTCGTCCGAAGATGCCGTGCTACGAACGGGGGGCCGTGCCCTGGCATCAGGACTCCGGGTACTTCAGCCCGCACTGTGATGAAGAACTGATCGTCACCTGCTGGATCCCACTGGTCGACACCTACCCCGAGAACGGCTGTCTGCAGGTACTGCCCCGGGCCCATGGCAGGGGTGTGATGCGCCACTTCACGCACGGACCAGGCGGCTTCCTCGTGATCCAGGATGAGGATCTTCCCACAAGTGAGCGCCCCGTGACGGTGCCCGTGCCGGCGGGAGGCGCACTGTTCATGACGAACCTGACGCCGCATTGCTCGTCGCTGCATACGGTGGATGTCGTCCGTTGGGCGGTGGACGTGCGTTATCAGTCGGCGACGGTGCCGAACAATATCGGTGAGCTGCCTGGCGACTACTCCGCGGCACGGCCGACCCACGAGATCGCCTGCTATCCGCCGGAGGCGGACTTCGTCGTACAGAGTCCCGCGCAGCCGGAGAGGGTGGTGGACTCCTGGCATGCATTCCATGAGATCCGACAGCGCTTTGAGACGCAGGGGGATCGGCCGCCGGGGCCACAGCGTGGCTGGGTGCCTGTAGCCACGGCGGATCGGGCCTGAACCGACCTGGACCGGTGCACAACTCTACTTCACAATGAAGGAACACGCATGACACGTATCTCTTGCTTGCTCGCAGCAGGCGCTGCAGTGCTGGCCCTGACAGCTCTTGGCTGCGGCGGGGACGGTTCCACTCTCGGACCGGACGGCACGCCGCTGGCTGAGGATGGCACCGGTGATGGCGACCCCACGGTGGCGGTCACGCTCGCACAACTGAGCAGCGACATCTTTACGCCGAAGTGTGCAACCTCGGGGTGCCACTCTGGAGGCTCTCCCGCACAAGGCATGTCACTGACGAGCGCCAATGTCGCTGCCGCGACAATCGGTGTCGCCAGTGCGCAGGTTGCCAACCTGAAACGCATTGATCCGGGCAATCCCGATGGTTCCTACCTGCTGCAGAAAGTTCGCGGTACGGGGGCCGGCAGCCAGATGCCCTTGGGTGGTGCACCTCTGAGTGCCAGCGAGATTCAACTCATTGTTGACTGGGTCAGCGCGGGCGCGCCGGTCCAGTAACTGATCCGTCACAACTCGTTCGACTTACAACAAGGCAAAGGACCAGATGGTAGCAAAGATCACCAAGGTCGAGCATTTCACCCTGCACGTTCCCTTCGTCGATCGTGTTCGCCGTGAAATGGAGCGCGCCGGCGTACACTCCTGGTCCGAACTGCAGATCACCAAGGTCGAAACCGACGCCGGCGTCACCGGTTGGGGGGAGACGATCCAGAACTACACCTGGGGCCGGGTGAAGGACTCCGAACGAGTTGTCGGCAAGCCCCCGGCGGAGTTGATGTGGGACGATTCACTGGGCGCGGGTCTGCAGATGGCGTTGTTCGATGCTGCCGGCAAGATCGCCGGAGTGCCCGTCTATCGGCTTCTGGGTCAGAAGGTGCGCGACTGGTGTGCGATTTCGTTCTGGGACCATGACATGTCCCCGGAGAAGTATGAGGAAGAGGCCAAAGTCTGCGTCGAACTGGGCTACACCTGTATCAAGATCAAGACACGGCCCTGGTTCGATGTGCGCGAAACCATCGATCGCATCAGCCGGGTCACGCCCGATCACTTCCGCATCGATGCCGACTGGAACGCCTTTCTCGTCAATGCCTCCAATGCGATACCTCTGTTGCGTGAACTGGAACGGACCTTCCCGAAGATCAAGATTTTCGAGGATCCGATTCCACGTCACGATGCCTCGGGCAACCACTTCATGCGCTCCCAGATCGAGACAGCTGTCGCCCATCACTACGGGCAGATCGGCGCCCGCGAAGGCATCGAGATGGGGGGCGTGTGTGACGGCTGGGTGATTGGTGGTGGCGTTTCGGCGATCATGAAGCAGGGCAACACGGCGGCAGCGATGAACATGCCCTTCTTCCTGCAGATGGTGGGGGCGGCGCCGACGACGGCCCTGTCCCTGCATCTGAGTGCGGTGCTGTCCGCCGCCCAGTGGCCGACGATCACCTGTCACGAACTCTACGAACACAGCCTGCTGACACAGCGCATGCCCGTCATCGATGGTCATGCGCGAGTCCCCGAAGCGCCGGGCCTCGGCATCGAACTGGATCCCGAGGCACTGGAGAAGTACCGCGTGGACAAGGCCGATCACTCCCTGCCGCGGCGCCTCGTGCGCGTCAATCGACCGGGTGGCAGCAAGATCTACTTCGCCAACTCGGCGCAGAAGTGGCCCTTCTACAGCAATGGCAACAGTGCCGTCGATGATTGGGGTTGCAGCACCGACCTGCTGGATGACGATGGTTCCGCCGACTTCGATGATCTGCACAAGCGGGCCAGCGAGTCTCCCGTCATCACCGCAGAGTAGCGGAGCCGGCGATGACACGCACAGTCGAGTTGCTGGTTAACGACCTGTTCTTTCCGGAAGGGCCGCGCTGGCGGGTAGGGGACGACGGCGCCGGCAAGTTGTGGTTTTCGGATGTGCTTGCGGGGGGCATCAAGACCGTCGACCTGGCGGGAACTGTGCAGTCGGTGGCCCAGGTCGCTGCAATGCCCTCGGGGCTGGGCTGGTGGCCCGATGGCACAATGGTCGCCGTATCTCTCGATGGCACGTTGAATGCCATCGGTGCGGACGGTTCGGTGACACCCGTCGTCGACATGCACAGGCTCGATGGCTTTGGCTGCAACGACATGGTTATCGACACCCGGGGCCGCAGTTACATCGGCAGTTTCCAGGAACTGGACGAGGGCCAACACCCCGGTCCCGGAAACATGCCCGGGTTCAGCCATATCATCCTCGTGCAGCCCGATGGTTCCGCCCGCATCGTTGCGGACCGCATGACGTTCCCCAATGGCGCCGTGATCTCACCGGACGGGGCCACCTACATTGTTGCCGAGACCTTTGCCAATCGGCTTACCGCCTTCGATATCGAGGCGGACGGTTCGTTGTCGAATCGACGGGTGTGGGCCGATCTCGGGGCGCCGCCCGACGGCATCACCATGGATGCGGAGGGCTGTCTGTGGGTGGCGGTTCCCTACTACATCTACGGGGGCTCCGGTGGTTTCGTCCGTGTCCGTGAGGGTGGCCAGATCGTGGATCGCATCGACATGGACGGGTATGCCTCCTATGCCTGCACGCTGGGCGGACCCGAGATGAAGACCCTGTTTCTCTGCCAGTCGACGTTGATCGGCCGCGAACGGTTTCAGGGGGATGGCCGCATCATGGTCGTTGACGTGGACGTACCCGGAACCGGAACGCCATGACGTCAACGTCGGCACCTGCAGTCCCCTTTCCGGCCCTGACGCCGGCGCAGCGACTTTATCTGGAAGTGCACGGCTACGTCCTCATCGAGGCGGTGCTCAGCACCGATGAGGTAGCTCAGCTGCTGGCAACGACCTATGGCATCGAGAAGCGCTATCGCGACACCGGAGAACTGCCCGGGCCCTCCTGCCATCTGTCGGCAACGCGGGAGGACTTCTTTCGGGTCGACAACCTGCCACATCTGGCGCCCTGCTACTTCGACTACCTGAGCAAGCCACGACTCCTGGGCATGGTGCAGGAGATCGTCGGGGGCACGGTGCGACTGGAGCAGTCCGACGCCCACATCCGCCGGCCCGTGGGCGGTGAGGAACAGCGCTACGGCTTCCATCGCGGCATCAATCCGGGGTATCCACACACGAGCCACGGGCTGTATCATTTCTCCTTCGTCAAGACCCTGACAAATCTGACCGACCTGGGTCCCGATGACGGTGGTACGACGGTCATTGCCGGGACCCACAAGATTTCCGAAGAGGTGGAACGGGAGGCCCTCATCGAGGCGGCCATGGCCGATCCGCGCCTGATTCATACCGTCGAGGCCCCGGCGGGTTCCACCCTTCTGTTCTACGAATCACTGATGCATTCCTCCGGCATCATCCGCTCGGATCGTGATCGTGTGCTCATCATCGGGGGCTATACACCGACCATGTTTCAGACGTGGAATGGCTACGAGCCCGATGCGGCGTTTGCCGCAGGGCTGAACGATGAACACCGGGCCCTGATCACGGGGGATGCCAAGTACGGGTGGCAGCGACAGACGCGCAGACTGGGAGACGCACCAACACCATGAACTGGGACTTTCCCTACGCCAGCCAGCGCATGCCGGTGATGGCGCGCAATGTTGTGGCCACGTCCCAACCCCTGGCGGCCCAGGCGGGTCTGCAGATGATGGCCCGGGGCGGCAATGCGATCGATGCAGCCCTGGCAGCAGCCATTGCCCTGCCCGTGGTGGAGCCGAACATGAACGGCATCGGCTCCGATGCCTTCGCCATTCTCTGGGATGGGACACAACTGCACGGGCTCAATGCATCGGGACGTTCGCCGGCGGCATGGACCCCGCAGCACTTCGCCAGATATGCCAGCATGCCCACTCGCGGCTGGGATGTGGTGACCGTGCCGGGCTGTGTGTCGGCGTGGAAGGCGCTGTCGGAAC
>JAQCJA010000233.1 GCA_027593305.1 bacterium | reverse complement strand
TCGTGCTGACCAATTCCCCGTCTTCGCAACTGACTTCCCCTTCCGTCGATCAGCGCACCACCCGAACATGATCGGGCTGGGTGATGATCGACAACCGTTTGATCTACAACCGTTGGTGACAGCAGGTGATACGCCCTCATAACTACATCCGCGTCACCGCCGCCTTTGCCATGATGCTCCTCATCACGGTTGCCGGCTCAGTGCTGTACGTCCGCCATCTGGACAGCCCCGCCGGCTCAGCGCCTCAGCTGGTGCAGATCACCGACGGCATGAGCACACGTGCCATTGCGGCCTATCTGCAGAATCTGGGTATCATTCGCAGCGCCCGCTGGTTTGAGGTCTCCGCCAGGTTACGTGGCGTGGCGGGGCGCCTGGAAGCCGGTAACTATACCCTCGATGGGAATCTGTCGACGGGACGAATTCTCGAAGACTTGCTCGATGCTCCCCTCGAATTGGTGCGCGTCACCATTCCCGAAGGCCTTACCCGCATGCAGACCGCTTCCCTGCTGGCGGCGGCAGGCATCGCCGACTCGACTCGATTCGTCATCGCGACAGAGAGCGAAGAACTGATTCGTGACGTCGGTGTCACCGCGGCAACACTCGAGGGCTACCTGTTCCCCGAGACCTACATGTTTCCGCGTGACATTGCCGAAGAGCAGATCGCCCGCCACATGGTTGCCCAGTTCTTTGAGATCTTTACCGACAACGATTTCGACAGCCTCGCCGGCCTCGGGCTGACGATGCATCAGGTGGTAACACTGGCATCCATCGTTGAACTCGAGGCAGTTGCCGCCGAAGAGCGTCCCCTCATTGCCGCCATATTCCTGCGGCGCCTGAACCTCAACCGCCGTCTCGAGTCCTGTGCCACTGTCGAGTTCGCCCTCGGAGAGCACAAGACGCATCTGAACAATGAGGATCTGCAAGTGAAGTCTCCGTACAACACCTATCGACATCGGGGTCTGCCCCCCGGCCCCATCGGCAATCCTGGCGCCGCTTCCCTGCGTGCCGCCCTGCATCCGGCAGCCGAAACGGACTACCTGTACTTTGTCTCGCGAGGCGACGGCACACATGTTTTTTCGAAGACGAACGCCGAGCACGAGAGCGCCAAACGCGCCATATACCGACAGGCACGAGCCGCGGCTCGATCACGCGCAACCGGAACCAACTGATGGCTTCTTCTGGCCCGCAGGAACTGAATCCGGAGCAGGGCGCCGCCGTACGGCAGCTCTCCGGGCCGCTGCTGGTGCTCGCCGGCGCTGGCTCGGGAAAAACCCGTGTACTCACCCGGCGGATCGCCCATCTCATCGACCATGCACGTGTCGCGCCATGGAACATCCTCGCAGTTACGTTCACCAACAAGGCCGCCGGCGAGATGCGCGCACGTGTGCAGGAGCTGGTCGGCGAAGAGGCGGCGGGCCGGCTGTGGATCGGCACATTTCATTCTGTCTGCGCCCGCTTGTTACGTTACGAGGCGCAAGCCTTCGGGCTGCACGCCGACTTCACCATCTATGACACGGACGACTGCCGGGCGCTGATTCGACGCCTGCTTGATGCCCTGGATCTGACCGAGCAGGACTTTCCTGTACGTCAGGTTCACGGCGAGATCAGTCGCGCCAAGAACGCGATGATCGATACCGCCACTTTCGCCAGCAGTGTCGTGCACAACCCCCACAAGCGCCGCATTGCCGATATTTACGAGGCATACGAAAAGGGCCTGCGCGCCAACAACGCCTTCGATTTTGACGATCTGATCGTTGAGCCCGTACGACTGCTGCAGCAACATCCTGAAGTGCTGGCCAGGTGGCGCCATCGCTTTCACCACATCCTTGTGGATGAATATCAGGACACCAACAAGCCGCAGTACCTGCTGACCAAGCTGCTGGCTGCTGAACATCGCAATCTTTGTGTCGTCGGTGATGACGATCAGTCCATCTACCAGTTTCGCGGTGCCGACATCCGCAACATCCTCGACTTTGAGAAGGATTACCCCGAGGCCGTCATCGTGCGCCTCGAGCAGAACTACCGCTCAACGGGTCGGATCCTGGCTGCAGCAAACGCCGTCATCGACAACAATGTCGACCGCAAAGGCAAGAACCTGTGGACGGCCATCGGCGACGGCGACCGCCTGCAGGTCGTCGAATGCGGCGACGACCGGAGCGAGGCGCGCCACGTGGTGGACGAGATCCGTCAGCTCTGCCGAAGACACGATTATACGCTGTCGGATGCAGCGATTCTCTATCGCTCCAACGCGCAGTCGCGAGTACTGGAGGAGAACCTCCGGCGCAACAAGATGCCCTACGTCATCGTCGGTGGCACACGCTTCTACGAGCGCAAGGAAATCAAGGACGTGCTGGCGTACATGCGCCTGCTGGTCAATCCGGCTGATGATGTCAGCCTGCTTCGCGTCATCAACGCCCCAAAGCGTGGCATCGGCGACACAACCATCGACAAGATCGCCCTCTTTGCCCGGCAATCCGGTATCGACCTGCTGCAGGCGTCCCTGCATGCCGAGGCCGTTCCGGGTCTGGGCTCCCGTGCGGTAAAAGCTGTCGCCACCTTCGGCCAATTGATGACCCGGCTGGTACAGGAGATTGCTGACGGCCGCCTGCGTCTGCCGGAACTGGCCCAGGAGGTGCTGGAGCGCAGTGGTTATCTCGAAGCCCTGCGCGAACTCGATACCCCGGAAGCCGATGGTCGCATCAAGAATCTCGGAGAACTCGTCAACAGCATGTCCGAGTTCTCCGGTAAGTATCAGGGCGAGGGTATCGGGCTCAGTCAGTTCCTCGAGGATGTCGCCCTGATGAGTTCGGAGGACGAAGCCATGGCCGGCGCCTCTGGTGGCACGCTGACGCTGATGACCCTGCACAGCGCCAAGGGCCTGGAGTATCCCATCGTCGCGATCTGCGGCATGGAGGAAGAGATGTTTCCCACGCAGAGAGCCATCGAAGAAAGCCGCACACAGCCACGGGCGATCGAGGAAGAACGACGCTTGTGCTACGTGGGCATCACGCGGGCTCGTCGGCATCTGCTGATGAGCTTCGCGCGCTGGCGGTACCTGTTCGGGCAGGGGCGCGAGATGTTGCCATCCCGCTTCCTCGAAGAAATCCCGCCCGAGCTTGTGGACAACGTCCAGGTCAAGGCCGAGCTGGCCTGGGGTGCGCCAGCCGGGGCGGAGCGGCGGGCCCGTCCAGCGGACGGCGACAAGTCGTCCCCGGCCAGGCGGATGCAACCCGCGTCCTATGTTAAGCCTGCCGCCCCGAAGCGCCCGCAGCCTGCGGGGGTGCACTACGTTCCGGACGAGGATTCCGGCATGCAGATGCAGTTCGGCGGGGTAACAGCCGGTGCCACTGAGGATGAAGCCGTGGGCGCAGACCTCACACCAGGCGGCGATCTTCTCGCCGTCGGGCGGTGGGTCGCACACCCGACCTGGGGGCGCGGTCAGATCGTCGGTCGCGAAGGCAGCGGCAACAGCACCAAACTGTCCATCCGCTTTGGCCGCGCGACCAAACGAGTTGTTGCTGCCTACGCCCAGTTGCAGCCTGCCTGAGCCTTGCCGCTTCGTTGATGACCGGCGGCAGCAGACGCCGGTTGCGTCACGCAGAGGTCCCGTGTAGCTTCTCTGGTCTTTCTTTCATCTCCTTCTGCCACAGGCGCTTCGGCCCGCATTGACAACTGTCACCCAGTCCCCGGACGAATCTCCAGCGCAGGCGCGCGTTGCCACAGCCCCGTTGCGCGTGGCGGTGCAGCATTTTGGCTGCAAGCTCAATCAGTACGAGGCCGAAGCCTTCCGTGCCGGATTTCAGGATCAGGGGTACGAGATGGTGCCCTTCGGTGAACCGGCAGACGTCTACGTCGTCAACACCTGCACGGTAACGGGTTCCGGGGATGCCGACTCCCGCCGAGCGGTACGTCGGGCCCGGCGCCAGCAACCGAACGCCATGGTTGTCGCTACCGGCTGCTACGCCCAACGGCGCCCGGATGATCTGTTGCAGGCTGGTGCCAGCCTCATCGTTGGCAACGGCGACAAGGCCGCCCTCGTCCATACCGTTGTCGACCGCCTGGCCGGCTTGACGCCGCTGCCAATGTTCGACCCGGCGGAGCGTCCGCAGACCGAACACTTCCTGCAGATTGATCGCGTCGTCGATGGCGGCCGCACCCGGGGCACGCTGCAGATCCAGGATGGCTGCGACGAGCATTGTACGTACTGCATCATTCCCACGGTCCGCGGCGCCGGCGTCAGCCGCCCGGCAGAAGAGGTCGTCGCGCAGGCGCGCCGCATGGTCGACTCAGGCTATCGCGAACTGGCCCTGACCGGCGTACACTCCGGCAGTTACGGCTACGATACTGATGACCCGGGCGCCCTCGTGGCGTTGTTGCGGCAACTGGAAGGCATCGATGGCTTGCAGCGCATCCGGCTCAACTCGGTTGAGCCGGGTTATGTCACTGACGAACTGATCGACTACGCCGCCACATCGACGCACTTCTGCCGCCATCTGCATATCCCTCTGCAAAGTGGTGACGACAGGATCCTGCGTCGCATGGGACGGGGTTATTCAACCGCGGAATACGGCCGGCGCCTGCAGCAGATTGCCGCCGCGATCCCGGGTTGTGCCCTGGGCGCCGACGTCATGGTCGGTTTTCCCGGAGAAACCGACGAGCACCATGCCACGACGAGGGCGTTCCTCGACAGTCTGCCCCTGACCTACCTGCATGTCTTCTCTTACTCCATGCGCGATGGCACGCCGGCGGAACGCCTCCCTGGTCATGCCACGCCGCAGATGAAGACGACGCGCGCCCGGGACCTGATCAACCTGGGACTGGCCAAGCGCCTCATCTTTCATGAAAGCCATATCGGTTGCCGCGTCCGGGTACTGACGGAAACCATCGGTGATGACAGTGTCGCCACGGGACTCACCGACAACTACCTGCGAGTGCGCTACGCCGCCGCCGGGCAGACGGTGTCCAATCAGTTCGATACGGTGAGGATCACCGACGCCAGGGATGATGTGCTCCATGGTGAGAGGGTGTCGGAAGATGTCTGATACGCTGCTGGAACTTCCCCTTCTTGATTCGGTGGAAGCAGCGCCCCGGACAACATCTGCACGTCAGGGACGGACACCGTCATCGCGATCGGTCTACGTCGAGACCTACGGCTGCCAGATGAACGTTGCCGACAGCGAGACGGTGACTTCCATACTTGGTAGTGCCGGTTTTGCTCTTGTGAGCACGCCCGAAGAAGCGGATATCATTCTCATCAACACCTGCGCCGTGCGCGAAAATGCCGAGGCGCGAGTCATCGGCCGCGCCAGCCAGTTAAACGGCTTGCGCCGCGCCCGGCCCAATCTGACCCTGGGCATTCTCGGCTGTATGGCCCAGCATCTGGCGACAACTTTGCCCACCCGCGCGCCATGGGTCGATCTGGTCGCCGGTCCCGATGCCTACAGCCGTCTGCCCGAACTACTGGCGCAGACAGCAGACGAAACCCTCCTCGACACACGACTGAGCCGCAGTGAGAACTACATCGGCATCGATCCGAAACGACGCTCGAACTCCACCAACGCCTGGGTCACAATCATCCGTGGCTGTGACAAGTTCTGCACCTTCTGCATCGTGCCCTATGTACGGGGTCGGGAGCGCAGCCTGCCAGCTGAAGAGATCATCCGTCAGGTCCGCGGCCTGGCGGCAGAAGGCTTCCGTGAAGTCACCCTTCTGGGGCAGACGGTGAACTCGTACAACGATGGCCACACCGACTTCGCCCAGCTGCTGCGCGACGTCGCCGGTGTCGACGGGATTCGCCGCGTGCGCTTCACGTCTCCCTACCCCGTCGATTTCACGGATCGTGTCATCGAGGCCATGGCGACAACCCCCCAGGTCTGTCCGTCACTGCATCTGCCCGTACAGTCAGGCTCCGAGACGCAACTGGCCTCCATGCAGCGTGGCTACACGGCGGCGCATTATCGTGACCTGGTGGGGCGCCTGCGCGCAGCCATGCCCGACATTGCGCTGACAACCGACATCATCACCGGCTTCTGCAGCGAGACAGAGGAAGATTTTCAGCAAACCGTCGACCTCATGCAGGAAATCCGTTTCGATTCCGCCTACATGTTCAAATATTCCGAGCGTTCCGGTACACACGCGGCACGGGCCATGGTTGATGATGTGCCCGAAGCGGTAAAGAAGGAGCGCCTGCAGCGCATCATCGGCATGCAGGAAGGAATCTCGCGGGAAATCAACGCTGCCATGGTGGGGCGCAACGTCGAGGTTCTCGTCGAAGGTGAAAGCCGACGTCGCGCCGACGACGGCACCGCCACCTACTACGGCCGCTCGCCGCAGAGCAAGACCACCATTTTCGCGCAGCCGGTGCCAGCCCATCGCATCATCCATGTCGCCGTGGAGCGCACCAGTTCGCACACGTTGTTCGGCCGCGTCATTCCGCCAACGGAGTAACGTCGGTATCGCTCCAGCCGACGTGCAATTGCTGACGGGCCGCGACCTGGCCCACCTCCTGCCACGCCCCGTTTGGCCAGCGAACGCGCACAGTTGCGACCGTTGCAGTCCCCAGACCAAAGTGCAGACGGTGATCATCCTGAGATAGATATCCCGTACCGGCGCGAACTTCCCTTGTCTGCCGCCTGCCGTTGGCCGTCACTTCCACGGTCGCTCCAATGGCGCTGCGGTTCTTTCCCCGTCCCTGCAGCTGCACACTCAACCAGCCCTGCCGGTTGCCGCCGTCGTTGAACAACAGCGAGGGAATCGCATCAAGGTTGATCACCAGAACATCCACGTCGCCGTCGCCATCCACGTCACCAAAGGCGGCGCCACGGCTTGATTCTTCGACCTGCAGCCCCGGGCCCGATTGCTGGCTGGCATCCCGCAGAGTGCCGCCCTCATTGTCGAAAAACTGGTTCTTCTGGCGATAGGAAGTGCCGATGCCGGCACGCCCCACGTCAGGGTAGACATGCCCGTTGGCTACGAACAAATCGACATCGGCATCGTTGTCGGCATCAAACAGACCCATGCCCCAGCCCAGCGTCGACAGGATCCGTCGACCTACATCGTGAGCGTAGCTGGCATCTTCCCAGAGAACCGGGCCGCGACTGGTGTAGATGGACACGTGGTCGTGCGAAAAATTGCTGACGACGAAATCGACACCACCGTCGCCATCAACATCACCGGCGGCGATGCCCATGCCCGCCTGCTGGCGTCCGTCCATGCTGACAGCAACACCGGCTGCCGAGGCGATATCCTCAAACCGCGCATTGCTGTTGCGATAGAGCAGAT
>JAQCJA010000232.1 GCA_027593305.1 bacterium | reverse complement strand
AAGGCCAGACTCCTGCGGATGCTAGGAGATCAGCAGGCCCTGCCGCGCTCGACCTGACGGACCACCGGTCGCACTGTGAGTCGCCCATTGTTTGTCTGGCATTCCGACCTCGAATCCGGGTATAGTACCGGCAAGGAAGGGCGACGATGGCGACAGCGGCGGCAGGCACCGGCCTGCGCGGCATCATCTTCAATATCCAGCGATTTTCCACCAGCGACGGCCCGGGGGTGCGCACCACCGTATTCCTCAAGGGTTGTTCGAATGAGTGTGAGTGGTGTCACAACCCCGAATCGATCCGACGGGCGCCACAACTGCAGGTCTACCTGGACCGCTGCATCGGTTGCGGGCGCTGTGTCGTCGCCTGTGAACACGACGGTCAGCATCTCGAGGACGGTGTGCGGCAGTACGACCGTGACGTCTGTGTCGGCTGCGGCCGCTGTGCTGCAGAGTGCTTCTCCGGTGCCCTGGAGATCTGCGGCCGCGAGATGACGGTGGACGAAGTCGTTGCCGAGGCCGTCAAGGACGAACCCTACTTCCGGCACTCAGGAGGCGGCGTCACCTTCTCCGGTGGCGATCCCGTGCTCTACACCGACTTCCTGCGCCAACTGCTCATCGCCTGCCGCGAGCGCCGCCTCCACGTCGCCGTGGACACGGCGGGAAACTATCCCTGGCGCCTGCTCGAATCGCTACTGCCACACCTAGATCTCGTGATGTACGACGTGAAGATCCTCGATCCCGCGCTGCATCAGCGCTACATCGGCAACGACGGCACCCGCATACGCGACAACCTCGAGCGTCTCACGGCCACGGGATGCCCGCTCATCGTGCGCACCCCGGTCATCGGCGGAGTCAATGACACAGAGGAGGAAATCGACGGCATCGCTCGCCTCATCGGTGGCCATGAGGGACTCCTCTATTACGAATTGCTGCCCTACCACGCCCTCGGAGACGCCAAGCTCACGAGCCTGGGACTGGCCCTCAACGGCAAATTCACGACCCCTGACCCGACCCGGTTGCAGGCCCTCGCCGACGTTGCCCGTCGATATGTGCGCGAGGTCCGTCCCCATGCCCCCAAAGCCATCACCAAACCATAGAGGCCCCCGAGATGACTGACACGACAACGCCGACGATCGCATACCAGGCCCGCATCGATGCCCTGCGGTGCACAAAGATGGAGCATACGCAGGAGAAACTGCGCACCCGCGGCTCCCTCGATATCGATGATCACGGCTGGGTGCCATGGGACGAGCCGATCCCCTTCAGTGTGAAACCGACCCACGCCGATGGGAAAGCCTACGGGATCCGCGCGATTGGCGAGAATTTCCGTGAATGGTTGCGGGTGCATCCGGTCATCATCCATCCGCAGAGCGCCCTTGCCGGTGCCTGGACACGCGTCGGTGTTCCCGGCGTTGGTGGCTGGCCGCAAGAGGCGAAGGCCCACCACCTGCAGCCCGTCTTCGACAAGTACAACGTGCTCAATTCCGGTGTTGGCGGCATGAACCACATCGGCCCGGACATGACGATCGGTCTCGATCTGGGTTGGGGCGGGTTGCTGGCCAAACTGCGCCTCTGGCGTCGCCGCAACCGGCCGGAGGATCCAGCTTTCTACGACGGGGAAGAGGCCTTTGTCGAGGGTGTACAGGAGTGGATCTCCGCCCATGTCGACGTGGCACGCGACATGGCAGCAGCGACGGAGGATCCCGAGACACGCGACAACCTGCTGCAGATCGCGGCGATGAACCAGTGGCTCGTGGAGGGGCCGCCGCGCACTTTCCGCGAGGCCTGCCAGTTCCTCGCCTGGTTCCAGTCGGTGGATCGCATGTGGGCCGCCGGTGGTGGCCTCGGGCAGATCGATGAACTGCTGCGGCCCTACTACGAGGCCGACATGGCGGCAGGCCGGTTATGTGACGAGGAGGCGATCTGGTGTCTGGCCAGTCTGTTCTACAACGACACGCACTATTCCCAGATCGGCGGCCCTGCGGCTGCCGGCGACGATGTGACCAGCCCCGTGTCCTTCCTTGTTCTGGAGGCCATGCACCGTCTGCGCATTCCGGTCAACATGGCCCTGCGCGTGCACGAGGGGCTCGACCCGGCTTTGCTGCGTAAAGCTGTAGAGAACCTGCTTGTCGACGGTACCGGTGTCAGTTACGCCTGCGCCAAGGGGCTCGACGAAGGCTTCGCGCGGAATGGGTATCCCATGCCACTGGCGCGTATGCGGGCCAAGGTGGGCTGCAACTGGACGGCCCTGCCCGGGATCGAGTACTGCCTGCAGGATGTGACCCGGCAGTGTCTGGTGGCGCCCTTCCTGCACGCCTTCGACGACGTCATCACCCACGAACGCAACAACGGTGAGGCGGCGACGATGGACAGCCTGTGGGAGCGCTACGTTCACCACCTGGCGATCAGCGTCGACGCGTTGAAGCGCGCCAGGGACTGGCATATGGAGCACCATGCCCAGTACACAGCCGAGATCGTCTTGAACCTGTTCATGCACGGCACTGTCGAACGCGGTCTCGACGTCGTCGAAGGCGGCGTCGATATCTACAATCTCACCGTTGACGGTCTGGGGCTGGCAACGGTGGCGGACTCTCTGGCCGCCATCGAACAGCGTGTCTTGCAGGAGCAGCGCGTCAGCTGGGAGGAACTGGCCAACCTGCTGGCGGGCGACTGGGAGAATGCCGAGGATGTGCGTCTGATGATGAAAGGCATCGCCCGCTTCGGTACCGGTGGCGCCCGTGCCGATTACTGGGCGCAGCGTGTGTCCGAGTGCTACAGCGATCTGGTGCGCGGCACGCCGACGCCGAAGGGATTCCGTATCCTGCCGGGGCTGTTCTCCCACGGCATCGTCAATCTCTTCGGCTCCAAGCTGAGCGCCACGCCCAACGGCCGCCGTAACGGTGATCCGATCTCCCACAGCGCCAATCCTGACCCTGGATTCCTGCCGGGTGGCGGTGGCGCGCCAACGGCGAAATCGACGGCCGTCGCCGCCGTGCAGCCCCGTTGGGGGAACACAACACCCCTGCAGCTTGACCTGGACAGTTCGTTGGCGCGTAACATCGGCGGCATCGACAGCGTCATCGCCCTGATCAACGCCCACAACGAACTCGGCGGCACGCTGATCAACCTCAACGTGATCTCCAAGGAACAGCTGTTGGAGGCACACGAGAATCCGGAATCACACCCCGATCTCGTGGTCCGCGTCACGGGTTACAGCGCCTATTTCCGCAGTCTGTCAAAGGAGTATCGGCAGCAGGTCGTCGATCGCATCCTCGCCGAATCGGCCTGAGGACGTGCCAACGGCTCCGTCCGTCTACCCAGGCGGGCGGTGCCGGCCTCCAGCCTCAGCACGTCGGCGCAAATCTCACCGACCCTTCAGGGTCACCGGTACGGGCTCCACCTTCCAGATCTCGCTGGCGTACTCGCCGATGGTGCGGTCGCTGGAGAACTTGCCCACGCAGGCCGTGTTGCGGATGGACATGCGGGTCCAGGTGACGGGGTCGGCGTAGGCACCGGCGATGCTGTTCGTCGTGGCGCCGTGGACATGCTCAACATCAGCCCGTACAGCATGGTCGAGTTCGTGCGGCAGTGTTACATCGCCGAGCAGGCCGGCGTGCCCGTGTGGCACGGCAGTGGCGTCGATCTGGGGATCCTGGATATGAGTTACGTCCATGCCTGTGCGGCGGCGCCAGCGGCAACCCTGCCCTCCGACATCGTCGGCAACTTCGTCCGCGACGATGATCTGCTCGTCCATCCCATCGTCATTCGTGATGGCTACGCCGAGGTGCCCGACGCCCCGGGTCTGGGTGTCGAGTTGGACGATGTGGCTTTGGCCAGATACAAAGTCGACGGCTGAGCGGGACGCCTGCCCTGGCCCAGCGCCTATCTCTGGCTCTGCACCTGGTTCAGGGCCCACGTCAGGACCGTAGGAAAGGGGGTTTCGGCGAGGGTGCCAAAGAGCGGATCCTTCGCCAGTCTGCCCCGGCTGATCTGTGGCGAACTGAGGCCACACAGGAAGCGGGCGATCGAGCGTGGTGTCGCCAGCGCCGCGCCAACTCTGGCCACAACCGGCTGCAGCCGGGACCACAGGGCATCGGGGATCGCTGCCGGCACACGGGCAGGAATCACCTCCGTGTCGCCCGTGCAGCCGCTGCACTGACCACAGGGCGCCTCCAGCACTTCGCCGAAGTGTGCCGCCAGGGCCGCTGCACGACAGCCGTCAAGATTGAACAGTGCCATGACCTGTTGCAGGCGCTCGATCTCGGCGCCCTCGCGCTGCAGGTTGTAGGCGTGCAGGGACTCGGCCAGCGCCTGCGCGTCTGCCGCCGGTTGCAGCCGCCGGTAGCGGTTGCGGACGCCACCGGCCTGCACCTCCAGCAGTTCTTTGTCGGCCAGCCAGTCGAGGGCGCGGATCACCCGATCGCGGTCGACCCGCAGGCTGGTGGCGGCCTCTGCCGGATCCAGCTGGGACCAGACGCGACCCTCCCTGGCGAAATTGAACAGATCACCGAGAAACTGGCGACGCTCACCCTCGAAGCGGGCCAGGATCTGTTCCCGTGTCTCCAGCGGCCTGAACTTGTACGCGGAGTAGAATGGCGTGCCGCCCTCCAGGTAGCCTTCCAGTTCCAGGCGCGTAAGCAGCGTGCGCAGTACCAATGGCCGGATGTCGTGCTGCGTTGACATTTCGAAGAGATTGACGTCAAAGTCCGCCTCACGGGCGAAAACATCATCCACCAGGCTGCGCACCGACTCGGGGTCGGGTGTGTCGCCATAGATGAAGTTTTCCAGCACCGTCAGATCGTCGGCGCACACCAGCGTGTGGCACAGCGACCTCTCATAGTCGCGGCCGGCGCGACCGATCTCCTGGGCGTAATTCTCCAGGCTCTTGGGCAGATTGTAATGGCAGACGCCACGGATGTTGGCTTTGTCGATGCCCATGCCGAAGGCGATCGTGGCGACGACCACGGCTGTGGGCGATTCCATGAACCAGTCCTGCACCAGGGCCCGTTCCTCGTCCTTCATGCCGGCATGATAAGCGCGGGCAGGCAAACCGGCAGTGGCCAGTCGCTGCGCCACTTGTTCGGCGGTCCGTTGCAGGGTCACGTAGACGATGGTGGGGCCTGGCGGCTGCTGACCGATCACCGACAGCAGAGCACTGTCGCGTCGGGCGGCACGCACGGCCGTGGCTCGCAGGATCAGATTCGGTCGATAGAATCCTGTGCGCACCGCATGTTGCGGGCTGATCCCGAACCCGGCACAGATGTCGTCGAGGACCCGGGGTGTTGCCGTCGCTGTCAGCGCCAGAATCCGCTCGGCATTGTAGCGTTGGGCAAAACCGGCAAGCTTGAGGTAGTCGGGGCGGAAATTGTGCCCCCACTCCGAGATGCAGTGCGCCTCGTCCACGGCAAAGAGGCTGATGTGGATGCCCTCCAGAGCCTGGCGGAAGCGTTCATTGTTGAATCGCTCCGGCGCGACGTAGAGCAGCCGCAGTGTACCGGCGCGCACCTGATCCATCACGGTGCGGTATTCGTCACGGCTCAGGCTCGAGTCCAGGCGTGCGGAGGCAATGCCGCGGCGCTGCAGAGCATCGATCTGATCCTTCATCAACGCGATCAGCGGCGACACAACCAGCGTCAGCCCGGGCAGCAGCAGGGCGGGCAGCTGATAACAGAGCGACTTACCACCGCCGGTAGGAAAGACGGCCGCTGTCGAGTGCCCGCCTAGCAGGTGATCGACGACATCGGCCTGCCCGGGCAGGAAATGATCGAAACCGAAGTGCTGCTTCAGGGCCGTGAGGGACTCGTTCGACATTCTTCAGACTCAAGCGGTTCACGACCCCCGCAGCAGCCAGAGCAGACGCTGGTACGACAGGCCGTAGTGCAGGAGGGTCGCAGCGACGAGGGCTGCGGCGAGGTCGGTACGGCCCAGATCGCGCAGGGCCAGAGCGGACAGGATGAACAGAGCAAGTTCGAGGAGCAGGCGAAGCCAACCAGGTACCGTCACAGCCCCTCGATCCGGGCGGCTGGGATCTCCGGGTACAGTGAAGGTACTCCATGCGGCGATAACGATGGCGGGCACACCGATCATCCACAGCAGACCGGCGCTACCGGGGGCCTGAGCCCGACCCCAGAGAGCCAGGCAGGCAAGAGCAGCCAGTTCGAGGAGGAAGTGCAGGCCGAGGTTGACTGGATGCATGAATCCCTCCTACCAGCTGGGTGCACCGCTCCTGACGTAGTCGCGGATCTGACCAGCCTGATCATCGGGGATGCCTGCGGGAAAACACCCCGGATGGGCATCGACGTGCCGCGCAATGTCGACGGCGGCGGCGATGGAGGCCCGCATGGCGGCGGGGCTGACGTCCTGGCTGATGTCGGCCCGCGTGTGCCAGGTGAGCTGTGGACTGCGCTGAAACCACAGGGTCGGCACCCCGTGGGCGCTCAGGAACACCTGATCCAGACCGGTGAAATGATGATGCACGTCGGCGGCATAACCAGACTCTGCACAACGCGTGCGCACCAGTTCGACCAGGCCTTGCTGGCCCATGACGTGGATGTTGTTGCGCCCGAGGAAATCACCCTGGCCATCGAAGTAAATACCGAGCTCGGTTGTTGTCAGAGCCTCGGCATGCTGCCGGGCGTAGGCTGCGGCCCCGTACAGGCCGATCTCCTCGGCGCTGAAATTGACGAAGTCGACGGTCACATCCAGGTCGAGTTGACCGAGGCTGCGCACCATTTCCAGAGCGCAGGCGGCACCGGTGGCATTGTCAGCTGCCGCGCCGCCTGCCGGCACGGAATCATAGTGACCCGTGACAAGAATCCGCCGCCCGGGCCCTGCCGAACCCGGTATCGTGGCCACCACGTTGTGTCCCGTCACGTCCTCGATCGTCGTGCTGATGTCCAGGTGCAGGCGTGGCACACCATGGCGCACCAGATCGACGCCGTCGGCGAAGCCGAGTGTGATCATGGGCAGTCGTCCCGAGAGAGCTGAATCAGGGCCGATGATCTCGTGCCAGGCGCGCGCCTTGTCCGGCGTCACGAGGATGACGGCTGCAGGTTGGCAGTCCAGCAGTAGCCTGGCGTCGGGAAGCTCACCGTAAAACAGCGCAATGCGGCCACCGATCTGCTCGCCCCGCACGTCCGGCGTCTCACACACAACCAGTTCGGCGCTGATCCCGCCGGCTGGGGTTGAGGCACTGAACTCAATGGGCAGGGCATCGATGGGGCCCAGCCGGTCGCCGGTCACCATGCAGGTCGAAAAGTCCCAGCCGCGCGCCGCAAAAGATTCGGTGTCGACATGCTC
>JAQCJA010000231.1 GCA_027593305.1 bacterium | reverse complement strand
TGCTGATCTGTCTGTATGCGGCAACCCGACGGCGGCTCACATGACGGTCGGGCCGCTGCACGCCGTCCGCCGACGCCTCGGCTTCTGTGCCCTCTTCGGTCTGCATGCGTTGTTGATGGCCTATGCCCTGGACCGCTGGGATACCGCTCTGAGTCTCCCCTGGCTGCAGGCCATCTCCTACGCCACGAGCCACCTGCTGCAGATGATGGGCATGACCGTCAGTCTTGGCGCCGTTCCCGGGGACTATGCCATTCTCAGCATGCAGCACGTCGTCTTTCACGTCACCCGGGAGTGCACCGGTGTCTACGCTCTGGGGTTGTATGTAGCGGCGGTGCTGTCCTACCCGACAACACTTGCACAGCGCTTCAAGGCGCTGTCCTGGGGGGTGCCCGCCTTTTTCTCCTACAGCATCGCCCGCCTCGTGCTGCTTGCCGTGATCGCCGCCGTCGCCCCGGGGTGGTCCGGTTTTCTCCACGTCTACCTGCTCGTCATCGTCAATGCCGGATTCCTGCTGTGGCTATGGGCGACCTGGGCCTCGCCCATAGACGAAGTAAAGGCCTTGTGACCCATAAGGGCCTGCTGCAGCGCCCCGGCGGGTTCCTCGCCCTCTTCGCCCTTGTGACGGCCCTCTCCCTGCCTGTCTGGGACGTGTTGTCGGCGTACTACATGCATGCCATTGTGTGGCTGGTGAACGGCGGTCTGGCCCTGTTCGGCCCGGGAGGCCTGCGACTGCCGACGAGTCTCGTGCGCGACGGCGTCTACCCGGGTATTGCCGGGGCGATCGCGTTGTTTCTCGTGACGCCTCGCCAGCACTGGCGCTGGCGACTGCGCTGGGTGGGGTTGCTCATGGCTGTCATGTTTGCCGTACACACAGCCGTCCTGCTGGCGGAAACGATGACCGCAGTCAGCGGCTTTGCCACGGCGCCCCTGCCCTTGCGGCTCGCCCGAACGTGGGGCACCTCTGCCGTCGTCATCTGGGTGTGGTTTGTTGCCGTTCGCCGCAGCAGCCAACCCGTACGAAGGATCGATGCTGTGGTTCTGTAGGATGGCACGCTAGGCTGCCGGATACAGCCCGAGGCTCTCCGCCAGTTCGATCACTTCCCGTTTCTGCGCCGCCGTCAGGGGTGCCGCCGGCAGCCTCGGGTCGCCGCAATCCATGCCGATGCGGTGGCTGAGAACGGCCTTCATGACGCCGAAGAAACGGCCCCCACCAAACTGCCGCACCAGAGTGATCACGGCGCGCGCCTGTAGCTGCGCCTCGTCCATCTGGGCCCGGTCCCCGGCCAGGTGGGCCGCCCAGATCTTCATCCATGCCTCGGGCGCCATCAACGGCGGCCCGTCGACACAACCCACGGCACCCAGCGCCAGAGCCGGCGCCATGAGCGCGCCGCTGCCGATGAAACACTGCAGGCCCATGGCGACGAACTCGTAGACATTGGCAAACAGCGACGAGGAGTGTTTCAGCCCCACCAGCTGCGGCACCGTGTCCTGAATCGTCTGCATGAGCTCAACGGTGATCTCCACGCCCGTCATGGACGGCAGGTTGTAGACGAACAGAGGCAGGTCCGCCGCGGCGCCCACCACCCGGTAGTGCTCGGCGATCTCGTCGGCGGTACGCCGGTAGAAGAAGGGCGGCACACAGCAGATGGCCGTGGCGCCGACGCGGGCGGCATGTTCGGCCAGCGCCGCAGCACGAGCTGTTGTGGGCGCCCCGACATGCATGATGACGAAGCCGCGCCCCGACACCTCTTCGGCAGCCATCTCGGCCAGGCGCCGGTTCTCGCTGTCATCGAGCATGATGCTTTCGCCACTGCCACCGGCGACCCAGAAGCCGTGGGCACCGGCCTGCAGATTGAAGTCGAGGACCCGGCGAAATGCCTCCTCATGGATCTGCCCGGCTGCCGTCATCGGCGTAATCGCCGCCGGCACCAGCCCTGCGAATGTTGTCATCTGTGTTCTCCTGTGAAATGGGCCGCTCTCAGAACGTCCATGGCCATCCTACAAGTTGAAGTTGAAGTCTTCGACCAGAGCCCCGGGGAAATGCGCTGACGACGTGTCCCGGCCCCCATAGCTGCCGGAGTCGAGGATCATCTCACGCTCACGTGTGAGGCCGAGAAGATTGTCGCCGAGTGCGCGGAACAGGCTCTCGTCGAACCGCATGACGTTGATGGGCGCCACAATCTGCCCCGCCTCGACCCAGAAACAGGCGAAGCGGGTCATGCCGGTAATGCGACAGGCGGGACGATCGGAATAGTTGAGATAGTGCAGGTTGTTGATCCAGACGCCTGTACCAAGACGCTGCAGAACTTCTTCTGCCGGCAACTCGCCCGCCGCCAGATCGAGCGACTCCGCCCCCTCCCCCGCGCCGGCGCCATTGGTCGGCACACCATACTCCCTGGCACTGCGCGGTGACACGAGACTGTCGGCGTGGGCACCGGCATCGATGAGCGTCACGTGGTCCGGCTTGAGAAAGCCCTCGACCTGGAAGTTCGGCGCCACACCGGCCCGTGTGTTGTCCATCAGGGTCACCGAATCATGCAGACGGACGCCGTCCGTCATCATGCGCAGCAGGCTGGACTGACGCGTGCGTTGTGCCTTCAGCCCCACGCCGCCCCAGTTGAGCAGGCCGACGAAATCTGCCAGAGCCACCGGCGCCAGGTAGACGCGGTAGCGACCGGCGGCGATCGTCTTTGCCTGGGTGCCAAGAAGCGCCAGCTGGGCCACAGCCGTGTCGACGCGGGCGCCGAATTCGGCGGCGCGCCAGTTGACCCCGGCATAGCCGCACTTGACGGCCTTGTCCGCCCGGTGGTAGAAACTCCAGTCCAAGTTGAAGCTGTGTGTCGCCGACCAGTTGCGCTGACCGAGGGAGTTGGCGAAACCACGATAGATCCCGCCCTGGGCGTGCAGACCGACAAGATCTCTGTCGGCGCCGGCGGACAGCACCTGATCGACCACTTCCTCAACATCGGGCAGGTGATTCTCCCCTTCCTGGTCCGTCGAGTGCGGCTGGTCGTTGTAGAGCAGATGGGGATCCTCCGGCAAGTCGGCGAGCCGGCTCCGCAACTGACCGACAACACCCGCCGCGTGTGGCCGGTCCACACTTTCATCCTTCCCGTTCACGCAATGGTGCCCGCCGCCAAGAGTGATCCTCGCACCCGCATGGCGCTGACCATCAATGAGCTCGATGGACAGGTAGCGCTGGTGGACGTGACCGGGTTGACGCACCCGTGACTGGTTGAAGCGGACGAAATCGGTGGACTCGCCGGCGAAGTTCAGCAGCAACACCTCGTCGCCCTGCACCAGATCCAGCAGTTCCTCTGCAAGCCGGAAGAAATCGGTCTTCATGTCCATTGCCGTCACTCCCCACCAAAGACATCGACGTCGGCGAACAGCGCCGGCGGCGACGCGTGGCCCACACGAATGACCTGATTGGGTTCGCCCTTGCCGCAGAAGGGTGTGCCGAGAACCTCACTCAGAGCGGCGTTGCCCACCCCCTTCAACGAGCGCCAGAAGGTGGCCGAAATGCCATTGTAGTTGGGTTTCTTCACGACTTCCGCCAGTTTCCCGTTGCGGATCATCTGGCCATGCTCGCAGCCGAACTGGAATTTGTTGCGGCTGTCATCGATGGACCAGGAGAGATTGCGCTTCATGTGGATCCCGTGTTCCACGGCGCCGATCAGTTCTTCCAGGCTCGAAGTGCCGGGCTCGAGATTGAGGTTGGCCATGCGGTCGATGGGGGGCCGGTTCCATGAACAGGCCCGCGAGTTGGCCACACCCGGTTGTGCGGCGCGCATCTGCGAGGTGCTGCCGCCGAGAGCCCGTTCGAGTATGCCCTGCCGAATGATGTATTGCCGGTCCGCCGCCACACCGTCATCATCCCAGCGGTAGGTGGCAAACTCGCCGGCGATGGTGGGATCGAAGGTGATGTTGAGCAGGTCGGAACCGTAGCGATAGCTGCCGAACATATCGAGGCTGACAAAGCTTGTGCCGGCATAGTTGCGTTCGTCGCCGAGGATTCGATCCAGCTCCAGCGGGTGGCCGATCGATTCGTGGATCTGCAGATACATCTGGTCCGGATCCAGCAGCAGGTCCATGACACCCGTGGGGCAGTTGGGTGCCACCAGCAGCTGCAGCACTTCGTCGGAGATCACCGGCGCCTGATCGAAGAAATGCACATCATCGAGGATCTCGAGGCCCCCCTGGCGCCCCAGATCGAAACCACCAAAGCGGCGGCTGACGGTCTCGCTGCCCTCGTTGGCGGTGACGCTGAGTCCGGGGATCAGGTACTCGAAGCGCTGTTGCGTGCGGCCGCCGTCGGACGTCAGGTAGAGTTGCTCCTCGGCGATCCACCACAGCGACGCGGACCAGTCGACGATGCGGTCATCCGTCTTCAGGCGCGCGCACTCCTGCCGGGCAAGATCGATACGCTCGCCGAGGGGTGTCGCCGCCCACGGTCTGGCGATGGCACAGGCGTATTCACCCACCAGGGGCGGTCGCTGCACCTTGCCATGATCGACGATCGCCGCAGATGCCGTCTCTTGTGCCCAATGCGTGGCCCGCTCCAGCGCCTGCCGCAGTCCGGCAGCCGACAGGTCACTTGTCGCGGCATACCCCAGTCCCCCGCCATCAACGACGGTGATCATGGCGCCCACATCATCCTCGGTGTCCACCGGCTGCAGGATGTCCTGACGGACCTCGATGACCTCATCCTGTCGCGACACCAGGCGCAGCGAACAGAAATCCACGGCAGGTGTCAGTTCGCGAAAGTGCTGTTCAACCGTTTTCAACATGGTCCTTCTCCAATGGTGAAGCCGGGGGCTTGCCAAAGAACAGACAGGCCACAGCCAGCAGCAACGGCACGATGGCGGAGCCCGTCAAGACCGTCTGGTAACTGCCCAGAAGATCGCGGGCGATACCGATCGGCATGGGGCCCAGCGCCGAGGCCGCTACCTGGATGGTCGAAGCGACTCCGGCAATGGCCCCCAGATGCCGACGACCGAAGTAGTTGGCAAAGATCACGCCCAGCACCAGTCCCTCGATGCCGGACTGAATCCCCCAGCCCACACCAAAAGCATACGCGGCGGGGATGGATGTGAGTCGTGTCGCTGCCACGAGGATCACCGCATTCAACAGCAACGCCACCGACAGCAGCATGCGTGGATGTACGCGCCCCACGAGCAGTCCCGCTCCCAGTTGCATGCCGGCACTGGTGGCGGCAATGGGAACAAAGACGAAGGCCGCCACCGTCGACGACAGCCCGGAGTCCTGGAAGACACTGAAGATGTGGAAATACAGACCGGTATTCAGCATGGCCAGGCAGGACATGGCCGTGGCTGTGACCCAGAAGGCGCGGCAGCGCAGCACCTGGGCCAGGGTCCAGTTGATCTCGAGGGGTCTACCCGTGCGCTGGGCTCCGCCGACATCACCGGGTGCCTCGCCATCGGGGTGCAGTCCGTGATCCTCCGGGTGGTTGCGGGTGAAGATGCAACCCACGGGGACCATCACGCCGATCACCACCAGACCAAGTATCACATAGGTCCAGCGCCAGCCGTAGTGCGCGATCAGGGTGTTGATGAAGTACGGGAACAGGCCGCCGAAGAGAGCCCCAATCACACCCATGAGCCCCATCATGCGCCCGCGTTTCCGCACCCACCAGAGATTGACGACGTTCCTGCTCACCAGACTCAGGCTGCCCTGGCCGAGTTGACGCATCAGAAAGAACCCGATGCCGAGCATGACGGCGGTGCGCACGAGGCTCATGTAGATACAGGCCAGCCCCAGCAGCAGGCTGATCAGGGTGATCAGCAGCCGCGCCCCGTGCCGATCGAATCGACGCCCGACGAAAGGCAGGACGAAGCTGGCTGCCAGCGTACCCATGGTATAGAGGGTGCTGACCAGGGATCGGCTCAGACCCAGATCATGGATGAAATGATCGAGGAAGGGGGAAAAGGCGTACGTCTGTCCCGGGCTCGACAGCACCACACCCGTGGCACCGACGGCAAGGATGACCCAGCCGTAGTACACCGGTGAGGCGTTGACGAGCCGGCTGTGGCGCCGGGGTCGCGGCTCTGCGGGTTCCTCCACTTACGCCGTTGTCACCCAGAGCGTCTTGATCTCGAAAGGTCGCAGATCACAACGCGCCCGCCGGCGACGAATCCCGATCTCGGCGATGACCTCATCTTCCAGCAGATTGGTCTCCGCCACACGCGCCACATCGTGACCGAAGTTCATGTGACCTGCCGCCACCGTGCCCTCACACTCATACAGGCGGAGGATGTAGCCACTGCCGTCTTCGGCCCACTTCACCGTGTCGACGACGACATTGGCTGCATCCACCGTCAACAGACTGCCGAAGCCCGCACCATCCCCTGCCAGCACCGCCCGGGGTGCAACGTTGAGCTCGTATCCCGGGCGCACGACGTTCTCCGCCGAAAAGCTGCCCGTGTGTGGCAACAGGGCATAGGTGAAAACGTGGCGGCCCGCATCGCCCCTCGGATCGGGGCGTGCACCGGACTTGAGCAGGCTCAGCCGCGCCTCGGCGCCGTTCACGGAGATGCCGTACTTGCCGTCGTTGAGCAGAGCCACGCCAAACCGTGTCTCCGACAGATCCGTCCAGCGGTGATTGACGACCTCAAACTGGGCCCGATCCGCCGGTCGGTTGCTGTGCGTCGGGCGCGAGACATGACCGAACTGGATTTCGTGGCGCGCACTGTCGACGTGTACGTCGAGATCAAACCCGGCTTTCAACAGACGGTGTTTCTCGTGCCAGTCCACGACGGTCTCGAAGTCGATCTGCGCACTCGTCGAGTGGAACACCACGTCCTGCGTCAGGCGTGACCCGGCGCCGATGGCGATCTCGTGCCGAATGCGCAATTGCAGGGGTCCGTCCACGACCTGGCGCGACAGCAATCTGGACTGCGCCTCCATCTTGAACTGCTGATCAAAATCGATATCCCAGTTGTCCCACGCCGCCGGCACATCCTCACCGAGCCAGAAGGTGTTGACAGCGCCGCCGGCGGCGACCAGCTGCCGGCCGCTGTCCTTGTGCAGCAACGACGTGATACGCCCCGACGCATCGAATCGAGCCCGCAGAAAGGGTGAGTCCACGGCGCGGTCGCTGACGACGAAGGGTGAACGGGCAGCACTGCGTCCCTTGCGTAACGGCAGGTGGGTCGTGCCGAGGGCGCAGAGGCTGACACCATGCACGGCGACCCGCTCCTCGCCGGTGACTCCGGTGATGCGCTGACAGCTGGTATCGTCGCCGGCAGGCACGTGCCCCGCAGGCCAGATCGCCGCC
>JAQCJA010000230.1 GCA_027593305.1 bacterium | reverse complement strand
CGATACCTAGAAATCGAGGGTCCACGACACGATGATGAAGCCGACACCGACGGACGACGCCGAACGCAACCCCGTGGAGTTATTCCTCGAGCGGGGCTACCTCCTCATCGATACAGGACCGTCTGCCGCTCTCATTGCGCAGCTGCTTGATGCCCTTGAGCAGGATGATCAGGATGCCCCCCACTTGCCGCTGAACCAACCCGGGTCAAACTAACCCGGGTCGGCGGTTGACCTTGACCGGAGTTGTCACGCCGGTTATCTTCGCGTCTGTTCTATCCAAATCTACATATCTACATAAGTGATTCTTCTCCAACACGTTAGCGGCATGAACGACGTCCTTCTGGACGTCGCGATGTGCGGCCTGCGTCCCGTGGGGTGCCGGCCCCGGGACGCTCCCTCCAGAAGGCCCCGAATGCGACTGGACCGTAAGACCCAGCTGTCGATCGCCTATGCGATCTTGACCATTCTCTTGCTGCTCGTCATGCAGAGCTACTTCGAAGGACAAGTGGATTCGGTGAAGTACAGCGACTTCCGCCAGTGGTTGGTGGAAGGCCGTGTGGCTGAAGCCTATGTGGGATCTGACGACATTTCGGGTAAGTACTATGCCGAAGGTGTGGGCGAGGGTGGCCTGCGGACGTTCAGCGTCAACAAGATGGACGATCCCGGACTCGTCGAATTGCTGCAGAAACATGCCCCTTCGTATAACGGCAAGCGCGAACCGACATGGCTCACGTCATTGCTCGGCTGGATTCTTCCGGCCGTGTTCTTTGTTGGCATCTGGATGTTCATGGCCAAGCGAATGTCAGGTGGGTCAGGTGGCCTAATGTCGATTGGCAAGAGCAAGGCCAAGGTCTACATGGAAAAGGGGACGGGCATCACGTTTGATGACGTCGCCGGCATCGATGAAGCCAAGGAGGAGTTGGAGGAGATCGTCGAATTCCTGCGCACACCCGAGCGCTTCCAGGCGCTTGGTGCCAAGATTCCGCGCGGAGTGCTGCTGGTCGGATCTCCCGGTACAGGCAAGACCCTGCTGGCCAAGGCCGTCGCCGGCGAGGCCAGTGTTCCGTTCTTCTCGATCAGTGGCTCCGACTTCGTCGAGATGTTTGTCGGAGTTGGTGCCGCGCGCGTGCGAGACCTCTTTGAACAGGCCAAGAAGCACGCTCCGGCCATTATCTTCATCGACGAACTCGATGCTCTCGGCAAAGCTCGTGGCGCTGGTTCCTTTGGTGGTCACGATGAACGTGAGCAGACTCTGAATCAGCTGCTGACGGAGCTTGACGGCTTTGCTCCCAATGCCGGGATCATCCTCATGGCGGCAACGAACCGGCCCGAGATTCTTGATCCGGCCCTGCTGCGCCCTGGTCGCTTTGATCGCACTGTCACCGTGGATCGACCGGACGTAAAGGGGCGAGAGGCCATTCTCCACATCCATGCCAAAGGGGTCAAGCTCGACGCCGATGTCGACATGCACCGCATCGCCGTGCGCACCCCCGGCTTTGCTGGTGCAGATCTTGCCAACGTGATCAACGAGGCAGCTCTGCTGGCGGCGCGGCGCAACAAGAATTCGATCACCATGGAGGAGTTGTCCGAGGCCATCGAACGGGCCGTCGCCGGTCTGGAACGAAAGAGCCGGGTGCTCAACGAGAAGGAGCGGCGGATCGTCGCCTACCACGAGGCGGGACATGCCATCGTTGGTGAGCTGGTGGATGACACAAATCCGGTGCAGAAGATCTCCATCATTCCGCGCGGCGTCGGGGCTCTCGGGTACACGCTCAACACGCCCCTGGAAGACCGCTACCTGATGACGAAAGCCGAGTTGCTCGGCCGCGTCTGTGGCCTGTTGGGTGGGCGCGCTGCCGAGGATCTGGTCTTCAAGGAGAATTCCACCGGCGCCGCCAACGATCTGATGCGGGCGACGCAGCTGGCTGAGAGCATGGTCAAGGAGTATGGCATGAGCGAGACTCTCGGGCTGGTGGCACACCGTGAGGATCGCAATCAGAACCAGTTCCTCGGCATGGGCGGCTCTGAGCGAGGCTACAGTGAGGAGACGGCGCGCCGCATCGATGAGGAAGTGGCGGCCATCATCAGCAACGGCTACAAGCGCGCAATGGAGCTGCTGATATCCCAGCGTGATGAGCTGGAACAGGTCGTGGCCGTTCTCTTCGAGAAGGAAGTTATGGAAGGTGAGGAGCTGCGGCGCATACTCGGCAAGGCGCCTGCCGATGGTGATCCGGGGCACGAGTCGGCCAATGGCAACGGCTCGCCGGCGTCAGGTGCAGGCAGTTCCGTGGTTGTGCCGCCCGACAGCACCCCTGAACAACCCGCCTGAGTCGGGCTTCCGACTCAGCTGACCTCGGCGATGACTTCCAGTTCGACGGTCGCGTTGAGGGGCAGAGAATTAACGCCGATGGCGACACGGGCGTGAATTCCGGCATCGCCAAGAACAGCAGCCATCAGTTCCGATGCACCATTGACCACTTGCGCCTGCGCGGCAAAGCCCGGGGCACTGTGGACGTAGCCCGTCATTCTGACGATTCGCACGCCGTTGAGGTCATGGCCCTCTGCCGCCAGGACCCCCAGCGCATTGAGGGCACACAACCGAGCCGCGGCATAGCCCTCCTCTGTCGTTCTGCTGCCATCTCCCACGGGCCCTGTGTGGGCCATGGCGCCGCCTGCCATGGGCAGTTGTCCGGCGACAAAGACCAGGCTGCCAGTGCGCACCGCACGCGTATAGGCCCCGGCGGGAGCCGGGGGTTCCGGCAGGACCAGACCCAGAGCGGTCAGCTTCTCGAGTGCACCCATCGTCGTCGATCTCCCATCATCAAGTGTCGTGTCATCACTTTGCGGAATATATGACGACAGCCGCCGCCGCACAGGCGCCTCGGGGCGGATTGTTCGCACCGCTGCGCCAACGGGACTTCACCCGGCTGTGGCTGGCCGGTGGATTGTGGTGGCAGGCGATGTGGATCGAACAGGTCGCCCTTGGCTGGATCGCACTGGAACTGACGGACTCCGCGTGGTGGGTTGCCGTCGTCGCTTTCTGCCGGGCGGTACCCTTGCCCATCGTCGGGCTCTTCGGCCCGATCCTCGGGGAGAGATTCCTGCGCCGGCATCTGGTTCTCTTCCTGCAGAGTGTCAATCTTGCGGGGGCCTCAGCCCTGTTGCTGCTGCACCTTGTGGGGGGGCTGCAATACTGGCATCTGACGGTGGTTGCTTTCGTCAATGGCACTGCATGGGCCCTGGATTGGCCCACACGCAGGGCCCTGGTTCCGGATCTCGTGGGGCGCGATCGTGTCGTTGATGGCATGGTCCTGGAGAACGTGCTGCAGGGGTTGACTCGGTGTACGGGGCCCTTGCTGGCGGGGGCGAGCATGGATCTGTTGGGAACGGGCGGCGTGCTGGTCTTGCTCATACTCATGAGCGCCGGGGGTGTCATTCTGCTCTCGGGGTTGCGGACGGACTCACGCTCCCCGGCGCCACCCCGGGGCGTTGGTGCCGCGGTGGTTCGACTGCGCGAGGGCCTGGCTTTCGTGCGGCACCAACCGGCGATTCTCGGCACGCTCGTCATTACCGTCATCATGAACGCCTGGGCCTTTCCCTTCCAGGCCTTGCTCCCGGTCATTGCCCGCGATGTCCTGGGTCAGGGACCCATGGGCCTGGGCCTGTTGGGGGCGGCCAACGGTGTCGGCGCCATGATGGGGCTCCTGCTCGTCAACTGGAGCCGCGACCGACGCAGCAACGAGGCGATCTTCGCCGGCGGATCGCTGGTGGCCTGCGCCGGTTTGATCTGCCTGTCACTGTCGACAAGTTTCGAGTTCTCCCTGGCTGCTCTCGTGCTCTCCGGTGTCGGCCAGGCTGGTTTCAGCATCATGCAGAGTTCGATCATTCTCGTGGAATCCAGCGATGAGATGCGGTCGCGGGCGATGGGTGCGCTTGTACTGGCAATTGGTTCGGGTCCCATCGGCCGCGTGCAGGGGGGAGCCATGGCTGCTTTGTGGGGGGCGCCGCTTGCGATTGGCACCATGGCCCTGGCTGCTGCTGCGGGTATTGTCCTGGTCACCTGGAAGCTTCGTGGCTTCCTGCCTCCGGCGCAGCGTCCTCAACGTTGACCCCGCTGGCAGCGATGGCTACGCTATCGCCGATCTGACAACCTTACACGATCTTACAACCTCACGATCGACGAGAGAGATCGACCATGACTGCCTCCGTAATCGGTGCCCAGCTCTACACGCTCAGAGACTTCCTCAAGACACCTGACGACATGCGTGCCACCTTTGGACGGGTTCGTGAGATGGGTTACGAAACGGTCCAGTGCTCGGCTCTCGGGGCGATTGAACCGGCAGAACTGAAGAAGATCGCTGATGTCGCAGGCCTGCAGATCGTTGCCACGCACATTGGCTTTGATCGCATACGGGACGAGCCGCAGGCCGTCATAGACGAGCATCAGTTGTGGGGCTGTCGTCACGTGGCCATCGGCGGCATGCCTGCCGAGTATCGCAACCCGGATGGGTTTGCTCGCTTCGCCCACGATGCATCCGTCGCGGCCCGTCCGCTGATCGATGCGGGTCTCACCTTCAGTTACCACAATCACAGCTTTGAACTGGAGCGCTTCGGCGACCGGACAGGTATGCAGATCCTGACCGAAGACAGCGATCCGGCGACGTTTTCCTTCGAGGTCGACACATACTGGATTCAGCATGGTGGCGCCAACCCGGTGACCTGGTTGCAGCGTTTGCAGGAGCGTATGCACATCGTCCATCTCAAGGATCTGGCGATGCAGGGCAGCGAACAGTTGTTCGCCGAGGTCGGCGAGGGCAACCTGGAGTGGGAGCCCATTCTGGCCGCCTGCCGGGCGGCCAACATCGACTACTACCTCGTTGAGCAGGACCGTTGCCAGCGGGACCCCTTCGACAGTCTCAAACTGAGCCTGGACAACTTGCGTGCCATGGGGCTGCAGTAGGCACGCAATGAACCTGACGCATCGGGAGGAATTCGTTTGTCACATCTGAAATGTTTTGAACTGGACGGAAAAACGGTCATCGTCACCGGCGCCGGCCGCGGCATCGGCCGCACGATTGCCCTTGATGCGGCCCACTCAGGGGCGCGTGTCGCCGTCGGCAGCCGCACGCTGACGGAACTGAAAACTCTGCAGCAGGAGATCGAGTCTTGCGGTGGGGCGTGTTTTATTCACCCACTCGACGTCACGGATGTTGCCTCGATCCGCGCCTTCTTTGCCGCTGTCGAAGGTCACTACGGGGATGTCGATGTTCTTGTCAACAACGCCGGGTACAACAAGCTCGGCCGCATCGTTGACTACGAGGAGGAACTCTACGACCTCATCGTTGATGCCAACCTGAAGAGTGTCTTCTTCTGCAGTCAGTCGATGGCGCGGCAGATGATCGCACGTGGCGTGCGGGGGAGTATCATCAACATTTCTTCGCAGGCGGGCGTCATCGGTGCACCGGAGCGGGGACCGTACTCGGCGGCCAAGGGAGGCGTCAACAATCTGACACGGACGATGGCAGCCGAGTGGGCCGAGTTCGGCATCCGCGTCAATGCTGTGGCACCTACGGTGACACGGTCGCCGATGGCTGAAGCTGCCATGAAGGACAGTAAGGCCTTTGCCGACGCAGTGCTGACAAAGAACCTGCTGCGCGGCGACCTGGCAGAGCCGGAAGAGATCTCGGCGCCGGTGATCTTTCTCGCCTCAGACGCGGCGAGCATGATCACGGGGCACACGCTGGTTGTTGATGGGGGTTGGACGATGGTCTGAGTCTGGCTCAGGCCAGGGCTGCACTCACGAGACCGGTGTTGTCCATGACCTGGGGCGCTGGCCGTAGGCTCCGTCCGCTGCGGCGAGACTAATCCCAGCGACCGTTGTCAATGAGGGAGTTCATGACCTCGGGAATGAGGGTGATGCCGAGGCCGGGTCCATTCGGCACCTTGAGCCTGCCGTCCTTGATCGTTACGCCTTCCTCCGACATCTCCTCCCACAACTGCTGCGTTTTGGGCTGGTGGCTTTCGGTCATGACGAAGTTGCGCACCATGGCACCGAAGTGCGCCGTGGCGATCAGGTGCACGTAGCTGCCGGCCATATGTGTGACCAGGGGGATGTAGAACTTTTCGGCCATGTCGGCGATCTTGCGTCCCCCGGTGAAGCCGCCAATAAAGGCCAGGTCCGGGTGTATGGCATCGACGGCGCCGTTGGCCATGAACTGGTAAAATTCTGCGGGGTGCTCAAGTTTTTCGCCCGTCATGACCCGCACCCTGGCGGCCTGTCGGTAGGCCTTCCAGGTGTCGGAATACAGCACCGGCAGCCCGTCTTCGACCCACAGCGGCTTGGAGGATGCCACCGCTTCGGTGATCCCCACGGCACTGGCCAGATCCCACTCGTTGTGGCAGTGCACGATGAAGTCGATGTCCCAACCCAGCGCCTCACGGCAGTTCTCGTAGCCTTGCTGGATGAGGTGTAGTTCGGTGGGCTTGAGCATGGGCGCCAGGAAGCCACCCTGATGGCGGTCGGGATCGATCCGGCCCCCGCGAAAATTCATCCGTTCAAAACCGAACTTGTACCCATAGGGGTTGGCCTTGATCTCAGCGGCCCAGTCGCGGCAACTGATGGGGTCAAACCAGTCCTCCGGCCCGGCGGTGTTGATGTACATCTCGATATCGTCGCGGAAACGGCCGGTGAGCAGCTGCGACACGGAGCGGTCAAAGACCTTCCCGGCAATGTCATACAGCGCATTCTCGATGCCGCTGATGGTGGGGTTCTGCACCCAGTGGGCATGCCACTGGGCCTGCATGCGGGTCATGTAGGCGTAACACTTCTCGATCTCCAGCGCGTCCATGCCGAGCAGACGGTCGCGCATGAAATCCAGATACCCCTGCACCACGCTGGCCGGCAGCCCTGCCTCACCGATGCCCTCAATGCCGGCGCTGGTCTTGACGCGGATAATAGATTGGATCGCGTGCTTCTTGAGCTTGTAGACCTGGATATCGGTGATGATCGCCTGGTTGCGCTCTCTTTCGGCGAGTGTCTTGAATTCTTCGTTGTCCATCAGGAGCCAACTCCGGCTGGTGAGGGGCGGCATGTCGCGGGCGGGTAGTCCATCAGCACAATCATGGGTTCGATTCGTGTGGCCCAGGGGCATCCTCAGTCCCAGTAGGGTTCACCCGGCGCCAGATGCGCCTTCAATACCTCTTCCACGAGTTCGACGCCCAATCCCGGCCGGTCAGGCACCATGATGTGGCCGTGATCGATTTCCAGCGGCTGCACGCCCATCTCTTCGATGAATACGCCCTGGCCGAT